>NZ_JACAIJ010000013.1:0-129621 GCF_030325485.1 Acinetobacter sp. R933-2 | reverse complement strand
CCCATGTGAGAGTAAGTCATCGCCAGCTTTTAAATCTAAAAGCCCCCTCAAAGCGAGGGGGCTTTTTTATGGGGGAAAGAAAGCGATGAATAAATTAATTCATGTGAATTGGAAATAAAATCTTAATATTTTTTTTAAAAACTGTCTTATAAATTTGAATTTTTGATAGAGCAAGCTAACTATAGTCGAATTGATAAGCTATTTAAATCTAACATATTGTTTCTATTATCTTTTAAAAATCACTTAGTTACACTTTTCATATAAAACATCATTTTTATTGATAATGAATATAAGTTAGTGGTGGCATTTTATACCAAAAAATAAATTTAATACTATTTAGGTATATATTTATGTTTATAAGGTTTTAGACAAAAAATGAACAGCCATTCATTGTATGTTGAAATTAAGTCTCACAATTGGAGGTGAGTAAAAATGACAGCGCAAACAATGAATGTAAATGCTGTAGTGGATCATGCAAAGTTAAAGTCATTCCACATAAATATTATTCTTTGGTGTTTATTTATCGTCTTATTTGATGGTTATGACTTAGCAATTAATGGGGTAGTTTTACCTTTATTAATGAAAGAATGGGGCATGACAGCCGTGCAAGCAGGAATGCTTGCGAGTACTGCATTAGCAGGAATGATGTTTGGTGCAATGTCATTTGGTATGTTAGCAGATAAGATTGGACGTAAAAAAGTGATCTTAATCTGTGTTTCATTATTTAGTGTATTTACTTTTGCAGGTGGATTTGCTTCAAATCCAACCGAATTTGCAATTTTACGTTTTATTGCAGGTTTAGGTATTGGTGGTGTTTTACCAAATTTAGTTGCTTTAACAGCAGAATATGCGCCTCAGCGTTTAAAAAGTACTTTAGTTACAACAATGTTCAGTGGTTATGCTGTTGGTGGAATTATGGCTGCATTGTGTGGTTCGTGGTTTACAGCAGATTTTGGTTGGCAAATCATGTTTTATATAGCAGGTATTCCTCTATTATTTGTACCTTTCTTTATAAAATTTTTGCCTGAATCTTTAACTTATTTAGTTAAAGCTCAAAAAAATGATCAAGCTCGTTATTTTTTAAAGAAAATTGAACCAAATATACAGCTTACAGAGAATACAAAACTCGTATTATCTGCAGATGACCAAACTCAAAGTGCGTCTGTTAAAGCATTATTTACAGAAAACCGTGCTAAAGGAACTTTATTATTTTGGGTTGCTTTTTTCATGTGTTTATTAATGCTTTATGCGTTAGGCAGTTGGTTACCAAAATTAATGATGGCAGCAGGTTACTCTTTAGGAAGTAGCTTGATGTTCTTACTTGCACTTAATATTGGTGCTGTAATTGGTACTATTGGTGGAGGGATTCTAGCAGATCACTTTGATTTTAAACCAGTTTTAATTAGCATGTTGATCGTCGGTATTTTATCTTTAGTCGGTTTGGGCTTCAACTCACCTCAGCCAGTGATTTATTTATTGGTGAGTTTAGCTGGTGCCTCTTCAATTGGAACAAGTATTTTACTTTATAGTTATGTTGCACAATATTATCCTGTAGCTATTCGTTCGACTGGCATTGGCTGGGCATCTGCAATTGGTCGTACAGGTGCGATTGTTGGTCCAATTGTGATTGGTATGCTTTTAGGTATGGAATTACCACATAAATGGAATTTTATTGCAGTGGCTATTCCCGGCGTAATTGGTGTTTTAGCAATTTCATGTATTCGTTTACAGAAAGCTGAGCGTAAAATTGAAGTAAAAGCAGCCGCAATTTCAACAAATTAATTTATTCATGTGTAATAAAAAACCTTGGCACTGTCCAAGGTTTTTTATTGAAAATATTTGCTTTATAACTCATTTTTCAATTGTTTTTGATGTTCCTCTACTTGCTCTGCATAACGATTACCTTGTCTTTTCATTTTCCAACTTGAGTGGTAGCCTGTAGGTCCAACATTATAATAAGCAAGGGCTTTTTTCCAACTACCTGCAGATTTGTTGTACTTGGCTAAAATAAAAGTACCACATTGAATATTGGTATTTTCATCAAATAAGTCACCTTGGCAAGTTTGCTGCCAATAACGCGGAATAACTTGGGTTAAACCGACAGCGCCTGCAGGTGAAATAACTCCACTGCGATAGCTAGATTCTTGTCGGATCATCGCAGCAAGTAGCAATGGATCTACATCATATTGTTCAGCATGTTGCAAAATCATAGGTGCAATACGTTGAGCCGTTGTTGTTTCTACAGAATAGGCTTTTTGGATACCCGTTGCGAGTAAGAGTGAGCGTTTTTCAAGTGATCCATTATCAACGGAAGCACAACCAGTAACAACAAGGCTTGTGCCAATGAAAAAAAGTTTTGTACTTTCTAAGAAAGTCTTCGAAAAAGAATGATAAGATTTGGAAAAATAACAATAAATTGACAAAATACAACCAAAAGAAAAAATATTTATGCGGAATATTAGGTAGCTATGATCGCTCAGTCAATGATGAATTTTTTAAGATTTGCAAAGGAATGTGAGTGTTTAATAAAAAACAGCCCAATCATCCTGATTGAGCTGTTTTGTATCGGTTTATTAGGTATAACTCCTGTCCTACCTCACATCCTGATGCTAGAACTTGATTATTTTTGTTTTGTGTTCTGGAAACTTCCTGTTCCCTATGACTATAGAATAGGTGAAAGTTCCCATTAAGTATATTCGCAAATAGCCACATTTTTTGTACGTTATAGCGTACAACTAGACATTGCCATACTGAATTAATTTATCAAAAGCAGCTTTTAACGCTTTCTCATCAAAAGAATTACCTTCAAATTCCTCAGTTTGATTACGTGAGAAAATATCACGGATTTCAATGACGGCATTGCTATCAATTAAGCCAAGTTGAGTACCGACTTGTCGAAGTTGATCAACAGCTCGAGAACCATTGGTTGAACCATAACCGATATAAGCTGCTGGTTTAGCTTGCCATTCCTTACCTAGATAATCCAGGGCATTTTTTAGTGCAGGGCTATAGCCATGATTGTATTCTGGACTGATAAAAATGAAAGCATCTGCTTGGCTAATTTTATCCGCCCATTCTTGTTGTTTGGGTTGATCATAAATACCTGAAAGTGGTGGATGTGCACCTGCAAAAATAGGTAAATTCCATTCTTTTAAGTCAATAATTTCAGTTTGAACAGTGCTGTATTCAAAACTTTTGATGGTTTTTTCTGCCCAACGCGCGACTTTAATCGCTGTGCGCCCTTCACGGACACTACCGACTACAATATAGAGTTTCATAATTAAGCCTTTGTTTTTTAATTTTATTAAGTTAAAGCTTCTCTGTCTTTTTGCATAGGGGCAATTTGTATCTTTATCGCAGATTAAAAAATTTAGATACAAATAAAAAAGCTCCCGAAGGAGCTTTATAGGTCGATGATATTACATCAATTTTATGCCTTGCTGACCTGCAGGAGTCACTTTGAAAATTTCCACTTCAAAGGTAATATTCTTGCCTGCCAAAGGATGGTTAAAATCAACTTCGGTAATGTCATCACCAACCGTTTTAACCACGCCAAAGAGGCTTTGTTTGGCTTTGTCTTCAAACTCGATCATGTGACCTTCGACAGGGCGTTGTTCAAATTTGATTGTGTCAAATTTTTGAACATTTTCAGCATTCCACGGACCGAAAGCATCTTCAGGAGGAAGGCTAACCGTACGACGGTCACCTGCACGTAATCCAAATAAAGCTTTTTCAAAACCAGGTAATAAACTACCATCACCCATCACAAGACTAACAGGCTCTTCACGGCTGCGGGTATTGTCAATTTCTACGCCATTTTCAATAGCAACAGAAAAATGCAGGTCGACTTTAGAACCTTCTGCTACACGGGTTTCTTCATTTGGGTTAAGAATTTCATCAATCATTTTGCGCTTCCGCACGCTGGATACGTTGCTTTTCTAAAAAGAAGGTATCAATTAATAATAAAATAGTGCCTAAGGTAATGGCGCTGTCTGCAAGATTAAAGATTGGGAAATGGCTGTTGTTATAATATACATGTATAAAATCAACAACATAACCTAATGAAACCCGATCAATCAGATTGCCAACAGCTCCACCTAAAATTAGAGCAATGGCAGCAGGTAGGATGATCAATTTTTTGGGCATACGCATGAGCCAAAATACAAAAATGACCGAAACAATGCCTGCTAAGCCTGTAAAGAAATATTTTTGCCATCCACCAGCATCGGACAAGAAACTAAAGGCTGCGCCATAGTTATGTGCCAATGTCCAATTTAAAAAGGGCATTACAGGATTTTGTTCACCATATTTTAAATGGCTAACTGCAATCCATTTGGTCCATTGATCCAATACAATGGCAAGGACTGAAAGTCCAAGCCAAAGTAAATTATGAGGATAAAACTGAAATAAACCCTTTTTATTTTGTGGATTAGGCATATTTTCTCTCTTCGCCCTGACCTGTAGGAAGGTTAATAATACAACGTGAACAAAGACCAGGATGTTCATGATGTGTATTTACATCAGGAAGCACATGCCAGCAACGTGCACATTTTTCACCATCTGCGGCTGAAACTTTGACACGTAAACCGTCCAGATCAGTTGCCTCAGCTTGTGTTTCATCAAATGCATTGACGATAACCTGAGAAGTAATCAAGACAAAACGAAGTTCATCACCTAGACGATCCAGAACTGTTTTGAGTTCAGCATTTGCCCAAAGTTCAACTTTTGCTGACAAGTTTGAACCGATCAATTTAGCATTACGTGCCGCTTCAATTTGCTTATTCACCGCAGATTTTACAGTGATCAAAGTTTGCCAATCTGCTTCTGAAATCAAGTTTGCAGTTGATGCAACTGGAATGTCATACCATTCAGCCGTAAAGACATATTTCTCAGACTGTTCAGGAATCAGTGGCCAAGCTTCTTGTGCTGTGAAGCTTAAGATTGGAGACATCCAACGTACAAATGCCTGTACCAAATGATACAACGCAGTTTGTGCAGAATGACGTGCCTGAGAATCTGCTTTGGTCGTGTACTGACGGTCTTTGATGATGTCTAAGTAGAAACCACCTAAGTCATTGATACAGAAGTTGGTTAAAGCATTGGTGACGATATGGAAGTTCATATCTTCATAAGCTTGCTGAATGGTTTTCTGTACTTCTGCTGCACGTTGCAAGATGTATTGATCCAATGCAATCAATTGATCTACAGGCAGTGCATCTGTTGAAGGTTTGAAGCCATTCAAGTTTGCCAATAAGAAACGTAAAGTATTACGGATACGACGGTAACCGTCTGATGCACGGCTGAAGATTTCTTTACCAGCCGTCATTTCATAACGGTAATCCGCAGATGCGATCCAGAAGCGTAAACCATCTGCACCCATATCTTTAATGATGTCTTGTGGTGTGATGATATTACCAATCGATTTTGACATCTTACGACCTTTCTCATCCACGACGAAACCATGAGTGAGCAAGCCTTTGTATGGTGCACGTTTGTTGATGGCAATCGAAGTCAATAAAGACGATTGGAACCAGCCACGATGTTGGTCTGAACCTTCAAGATACAAGTCAGCAGGGTCGTTCAGTTCTTCACGTTCACGAAGCACTGCATAGTGTGTTGTACCTGAGTCGAACCATACATCTAAAGTGTCACGAACAGCGTTGTACTGTTCAGCATCATCACCGATGAACTCAACTGCATCACGGTTATACCAACCATCAATGCCTTCTTTTTCGATCAGCTTGGCAACTTCTTCGATCAGTTCAGGTGTGCGAGGGTGTAATTCATTGGTGTCTTTATGCACGAAGAATGGGATTGGCACACCCCAAGTACGTTGACGTGAGATACACCAATCAGGGCGACCTTCGATCATCGACTCAATACGGTTTTTACCCCAGTCAGGCACAAAGCTGATGTCATTTTCAATGGCATTCAAGGCATCTTGACGTAAGCCTTTATTGTCCATGCTAATAAACCATTGTGGTGTTGCACGGAAAACGATCGGCGTTTTATGGCGCCAGCAATGTGGATAGCTGTGAACGATAGGCACATGCGCCCAAAGTTTGCCTGCTGTACCCAATGCTTCAATGATTTGTGGGTTGGCTTTATAGATGTGTTCACCTGCAAACAGTGCAGATGTTGGTAAATACACCCCATTACCACCGACAGGATTTTCAACTTTTAAGTTGTACTGTAAGCCAACTTTATAGTCGTCCACACCATGACCCGGCGCAGTATGTACTGCACCTGTACCACTTGTTGCGATGACGTGTTCACCTAAAATTACAGGCACTTGGCGATCAGTGATCAACGGATGTTGAAGTTTTAAATTCTCAAGTTTTGCACCAACAAAATCAGCCAAGACTTTAGGATTTTCAAGTTTGTAACGTTCACATGCAGACTCAACCAAATCTTTCGCTAAGATGAGGTTTTGGGTGCCACGTTCAGATTGAACTTCGACCAATTGATATTCAATTTCAGCATGTAGTGCAACAGCTTGGTTAGCAGGTAGCGTCCAAGGTGTGGTTGTCCAAATCACGATATCTGTAGGATTTGCAACAGTCACACCAATTTTTGCTGAAAGATCAGCAAGGTCAACCACGCCAAAACCAACGTCAATCGCGTCAGATTTTTTATCTTTATAGTCCACTTCAGCTTCAGCAAGTGAAGAACCACAGTCTAAACACCAGTTGACTGGTTTAAGACCCGGTTCAATATGACCCGCTTTGGCAATTTCACCCAATGAACGTACGATGTCGGCTTCTTGTTTGAAGTTCATCGTTAAGTACGGATTGTCCCAATCCCCAAACACACCCATACGCACGAAATCTTTTTTCTGAAGTTCGATTTGTGTGTAGGCATATTCACGGCAAGCTTTACGGAAAGTCGGTGCATCAACTTTTTGCCCCACTTTACCGACTTTTTCTTCAACTTTGAGTTCGATCGGTAGACCGTGACAGTCCCAGCCTGGCACATAAGGTGCGTCAAAACCGTCCATGACACGGCTTTTAATGATGATGTCTTTGAGGACTTTGTTTACAGCATGACCTAAATGGATTTGACCATTGGCATATGGAGGACCATCATGAAGCACATATTTTTTCTTGCCAATACGCGATGCACGAATCTGCTGATAAATGTTGTCGGCATACCACTCTTCCAACCATTTCGCTTCACGTACTGCGAGATTTGCTTTCATTGCAAATTCAGTACCTGGTAGATTCAGCGTAGATTTATAATCCACAGCATTTTCAGGAGTTTGCTTATCGCTCATGCAAGTTGTCATCCAATATTATCAGCCTGATTGCTGACGCGTTTTACAATAAAAAATTTGGGTTTAGAACGGAAAATGGGGTGTATTTTTGCGAAATTCAAGTAATCGCTCAACATCATTGTCAATTCCTGCCTGAAGTGCTTCAAGCGAAGGGTAATTCAGCTCGCCATGTAAATAGTCGAGGAAAGTCACCCGCATTAACAGACCATACAGATTAGCAGAAACATCGGGGAAATGTACCTCCAATCGCCATTCTGGATGATCCTGTTTGATGGCAGGGCGGGTACCAACATGACCCGCACCATATAAGGCATTTTCTTGGTAGCCTAAAATGCCTGTTTTATCTGGATTGTCGGCTTTGACTTTTTCAGTTAAAGAAGTGGTTTCACACACCACTTCAACCCCATAAATACCATTTAAACATGGTCGATGGCGCCCCATACGAACATTGATGGTCGGGAAATTGAGGGTGCGTCCAATCTGGTCGCCATATTGAACTCGTCCAATCATGCTATAAGGACGTCCCAATAATTTGGCAGCCAAAGCCAAATCACCCGCTTGCAGCACCTGACGAATACGGGTTGAACTGACACGCTCACCATCAAATTCGATGGTGGTCAGATTGGTCACATCAAAGCCATATTTTTTTAAAAATTCGCTGTTGCCCTGACGGTCTTTACCAAAGTGAAAGTCATCACCTAAAATCAGGCTTTGTGCATTGAGTTTATTTTTTAAAACATCAGCAAAATTTTCAGCGCTCAGACTGCGGAATGTATTATCAAATTTAGCAATCGCAATGTAGTCCACACCCAATTCAGTCAAATATTCTACTTTTTCTCTGAGTGAGGTAATGCGTGGCGGAGCCTCATAAGCTTTAAAAAATTCTAAAGGCTGTGGCTCAAAAATCATCACCAATGTTTTGAGGTTTTTGGTTTTGGCAACTTCTTGAAGTTGAGAAACCATGGCTTGATGTCCCAAATGGACACCATCAAAATTGCCAATCGTCACTGCGGTTTGGGGCAATTGTAAATTCGGTGCTAAGGCATTTAGACGTAACAGCTGCATGATTTCAAAATAAACTTAAAATTTGAAAGGATATATATTGCCATATTCTCACAGTTTCGTCTTTGTTGTTGTGTTTTTATCCAGAATTTTTTAATGTGAATATAACCATATATCAGTAAAACTGATTCATTTTATAAAAACAAATCAATTTTATTTATTAAAAAGAGCTTTTATAATCAATTTATCTGCTGAAATGAGGAAAAAGCCATGAAAAAGCCATTTTATCAACTGCAACACAGCCGCGATGTGATTCGACAGTTTACCCCGAACTGGTTCACCATGACCATGGGAACAGGTGTGGTGGCGTTGATTTTACCCGAATTTCCATTTGCACAAGAGATTTTATGGCAAGTGGCAACAGCTTTATGGCAATTCAACACACTTTTATTCATCGTATTTAGCTTAGTTTATGCATTACGTTGGTTGATCTATCCTCATGAAGCAAAGCAGATTTTTTCCCATCCAAGCATGGCATTGTTTTTAGGTGCAATCCCGATGGGTCTGGCAACAGTACTCAATGGCTTTTTAAAATATGGCGTTGCATTGTATGGCGATATCGCGATTCAGATCGCACAAGTCCTGTGGTTTGTGGATGCAATTTTAGCAGTCGGTATTGGAGTATTGGTTCCATTTTGTATGTTCTATAAACAAGAGCATCAGTTACATAGCATGACTGCAATGTGGTTACTGCCAATTGTGGCGTGTGAAGTCACAGCAACTTCAGGTGGTTTATTGTTGGCGCATTTGGCAGCAGGGCAACAGGCAGTCGGGATTTTATTTGCGAGTTATATGCTGTGGGGTATGTCTGTATTGCCGGCTTTTGGAATTCTGACCATTTTAATGTTACGTCTGGCACTACATAAACTACCAAGTAAAGAATTGGCTATCAGTGGTTGGTTGGCTTTGGGACCGATTGGTACAGGTGCATTGGCATTGTTGGTTTTAGGCGCACAAGCACCACAAGTCTTGGCTTATATTCAGTTAGAACAATTGGGTGTGTTCTTTCAAAATGCGGGCATCGTAGCGAGTTTTATTCTGCTTGGCTTTGGGGTGTGGTGGTTTGCCATAGCCGTATTGACCACACTGAAACATGCCGCCACAGACTTACCGTTTAATCTCGGTTGGTGGGGACTGACATTTCCATTGGGTGTATTTACTTTGGCGGTGTTAAATCTGGGGCATCAGTTGCATGTGAGTTTTATTGTGAATACAGGTCTAGCATTTGCAGCAATTTTGATGATGCTTTGGGTCATGGTGATGGCGAAAACTTTAAAAGGCATGTATCAGGGGCATTTATTCTTTTCTCCTTGTCTAAAGGCGTTATTAGACAGCCAACAACGTTAATTTTTCAATGATAGAAATAAAAAGCCCTTAACCAAGTTGAGTTAGGGGCTTTTTATTTCTATACATGGAGACAAGAGCATGAGATGAAAATAATCATTAGATGTTAGTTAATATTTTCACTTCGGAGAGATCAAAAAAATATAATAGTTAATGCTATCATAGTGTTAAATTATACTAACTGACTGAATAATGCAGAAAATAAGGAATGATATGAAACCTCTAAAATTATTTGGATTAGCATTATCAATTATTTCTGCTAATTGTGTAGCAGATCAAAATGTACAAACTAAGATGAATTCACCTGATGATAGGCTTCTAGGTATCAAAATTGATGCTTCTAAGATAGATAAACTAACACCTGAAAAATTATTAATAGAATTAAATATGAATGAAAAAATACGACTTAATAAAAATGACATGGATATAACTGTTTTTAAGGACAGTAAAGATGGAATCAATAAAATTAAAGCATTAATTGGATTTGATCTGTATTTTAAAAATGATCTTCGATCTAACCATAATTATTTATATGTACAATGTCCTATTAAAGAGACAAAAAGTGTTGCTGAGAGACCAACTACCTTTACACAAATTACGAATGGTAAACCATCTGTTTTCACGGCTTACCCATCAAAGACTCTATCTGAAAAAGTTATTGATCGTGGTTTTTATTCTTTTAGCTTTGAACCCGATATAAAGAATCCAATAGAAGTTAAGCCTAATACTATTCCAATTGAAAAAGAATTGATTGCTTTACAAATTCATTATTTATGTGTAGTTTTTGGAGGAAGTTTGTACATTGAAGAATTAAAAAAGAAGCATAAAGAAAGTTACATTAAACAGTTTGAAAAATATGAATGATTGAACATATTACATATTAGAAAACTATTAATTTTTCAACGATAGAAATAAAAAGCCCTTAACCGAGTTGAGTTAAGGGCTTTATTGTAGAAGCTATTTGAAAGTGAGAAGAAATTCATCTCACTGCATCAAAAATTAAACAGCAAAATCAGTGATCATGCCCATCTGCAACTTCTGTAACTTTTTCATTTTTTGTGGTGACTTTGCTTCGGTCATAAACAACTTTACCGTTGAAAACTGTCATGACAACTTGTGCATTTCCCAATGCGGTCGGTGCAACTTTAAATAGATTTTGATCCATAATGACCAGATCAGCAGCTTTACCTTTTTCGATAGAACCCGTTTCTTTTTCAGCAAAAATGGCTTCAGCACCATTGATGGTATGGCTCTGAATCATGTCTGCAAGTGGAATACCCGATTGCACACCTTGGGCAATACGTGTCATTGGGAAAAACTCACGCACAGGGTAGTCGCTTGATGATGTCAGTGCTACGCCCGCATCAAAAAATGCTTTTGGTAGAGGATGACCATCAGCGCGTACACCGAGTTTCAGGAAGCGTGGAATCGTTGGAATCGCCTCGTCACTCACATGGGTAATCATATGGCGCGCATCACGTTGACCATTTTGTTGTTGTGCATATTCATAAGCATCTAGCATTAGATTATAAGTACTTGTTGGACCAATATCATGAATATAGATACGGAATTTTTCTTTATCCAATGCAGCAACCGTTTTCTTTAAAACTTCTTGATCCCAAACGACCGAACCATAAGTACTGCTTGCACCTGTACCAAAAATTTTGATGGAATCTGTCTTAAAGAACTGTCCTTTATATTTCGCACGACGCTCAATAAACCCAGCAATTTGTTCTGTACCTCGTGTTTCGTCTGCCCATTGTAAAAGGTCATAACGTACAGTGAGTTTAGATTCACTATCCAAAGCTTTCATTGCATCTAAGAAAGAATCTGTTGGATAATGTATTGGAACTAAAACAGAAGTAACACCACGCTGTGGAGCAAGATCTTGTTGGAAAGAAAGCACAGCATTTTTATATTCATCAACAGTAAAATCAGGCTGTGGTAAGACTTGAATCACCAAATTTTGCGCACCAAATTCACGTAAAATACCTGTAGGTTGACCATTTTTATCACGGTCAATAAAGCCGCCTGCTGGGTCTGGTGTCTGAGCGGTAATTCCTGCATTTTTTAAAGCACGAGTATTTGCCCAAACTTCATGATGACCATGGGTAATAAAGACCGCAGGAATATCTTTGCCAACAATTTCATCAAGTAGTTGAGCAGGAGATTTACCTGTACTTTCTGCTTGTTCTAAAACATATTTCAGATTCCAACCCACACCACGGACTTGTTTTGCATCTGCATGTTTAGAAAGAAAATCTTGAGTTGCCTGTTTGTAGCCATCTAAACTTTGTGTATCAAGGTTGACCCAGTACATAGACTCAGCACGTAAATAAGCATGGTTATGAGTATCAATAAAACCTGGTAGAAGCATTTTCCCGTTTAAATCGACAACCTGAGTTTTATCACCACGCCAATCTTTAAGTCCAGCACTCGTACCGACATAAACAATTTTTCCATCTTTCACCGCAACTGCTTCAGCCTCAGAATGTTTGGCATCTACCGTATAGACAGTACCATTTTCAAAGATAAGGTCAGCTTTTTGCGTTGTTGAAGTTTGATCATCATCGTCATCATCACTACAAGCACTCATTGAAAGTGCAAGCGTTGCAGCGATTGAGCTTAGACATATTTTTTTAAAAGTCGGTGATTTAAAAACAGGTACAGCGAATCCTTGCAAAAGTTGCTTCATGCGAATTTAATCCTTGTTCTTTAGATGATTATTGACTTGCGATCCATGTGCAAAGTGCTTTTAGCCAATATATTGACTTAAATTAAGGTAATCAGCTGTTCCTATGAAGTCAAAAACTTACTTGGTATGTTTTTATGTGATAAAGGTATTAAAGTTGAAGCATATTGCCCTTGTAAGAATAGATTAAATCAAGATGATTCCAGAAAAAAAGCAGCCTTTTAAGCTGCTTAAAATGATTAGTTTATTATTTTTTAAATGTTTATTCTGATTGATCTTTTAAACTAAAGAACCAGTTTAAAATCAACGCTGCAAATGTTGCAGTACCAATTCCGCCTAAGTTAAAGTCACCAAATTGCAGTGCAAAATCACCTGTACCTAAAATAATGGTGACTGATGCAACCATCAGATTTTTATTTTTGGAAAAATCAACTTTATTTTCAATCCAGATTTTTGCTCCTGCAATGGTAATTAAACCAAAAACCACAATGGAAGCACCTGTTAAAATAGCCGTTGGAATGGTGTGAATGACAGCACCAAACTTAGGTGAAAAACCTAAGAAAATAGCAAATACACCTGCAATGACAAAAACTACAGTTGAATAGACACGAGTCACCGCCATTACCCCGATATTTTCACCATAAGTGGTCATCCCAGGTGCACCCACGCCACCAGAAAGCGTCGTCGCAACACCATCAGCAAAAAAAGCTTTACCAATTTGTGGATCGAGGTTTTCGCCTGTCATCGCACCTACAGCTTTGATATGACCTAAATTTTCAGCGACTAAAATTAAAGCAATCGGTGCAATGATTAAAATTGCATTCATATCAAATGTCGGTGAATGAAAGCTTGGCAGACCAAACCATGCAGCATCTTGGATAGGTTTAAAGTCAATTGCTGTGCCATAGCCCATGACATTGGAAACAATGAAATAAATAAAATAAGAGGAGACTAAACCAAGCAGCAATAATAGACGTTGCATTAAACCACGTGTAAAGACGGCAACGACACCCATACAAAGTACAGTGACCAATGCCATCCACATATTAAAGTTATTGCCTGCTACACTTTTGACTGTGACAGGAGCAAGGTTTAAACCGATGATCATGACTACCGCACCTGTGACGACAGGTGGCATGAGTTTCTCAATCCAACGAGTGCCCGTTACCATGACCAATAGACCAAAAATGGCATAGATAATGCCGCATGCCATGATGCCACTAGCAGCCGCAGCAATATTGGGATTGGCAGCACCTGTGCCAGAGGCTGCATAACCTGTTGCAGCAATCACCACACCAATAAAACCAAAACTTGAACCAAGATAGCTTGGAACGCGACCACCTGTCATAAGAAAGAACAGGATGGTACAGATACCAGACATTAAAATAGCCAGATTGGGCTCAAACCCCATGAGGAAGGGTGCAAGTACGGTTGAGCCAAACATCGCAAAAGTATGTTGTATGCCTAAAACGGCACTTTGAGCAGGAGGTAAATACTCATTGGTACCGACAGGTTGCGAGTTAATATCACCTGTATAGGGACGCCATTTGGGGAACCAGTTGGACATAAATTGAGCGCTCAAAAAACAAATTGCGCACATGATACTCTTTCTTGTTTTGAGTTTTAATCATTTTAGTCAAACTAAAGGATTGCATTTATTAGAAATAATTTATTATTTTTACCATATGGTAAAACTATTGATAGATCTAACCAAATAAAATCAAAGTATTAAAAATAATACAAATAAAAAAAATGCATAATTAAATATTGAATTACTGATTAAAAAATTTATTTATTATTTATGAGAAATATAAAATGCTTGATCGGATTGGCATTTTTGATCAATAGAAGAGAAAATTTAGCTTTCTCTTCTATTGTGTTTCAACGTTTTATTTAACCTGTATTGCGTAAACCTGCGGCAATCCCAGCAATACTGACCATGAGTGCATGATCGACAGGAGTGTGTTCAGCCTGACGTTCAGCCAAATAAGCACGACGACGTTTCATTAACTCCGCTTGTAATAAATGCAAAGGGAGCAAATACGGTTTTCGTACTTTCATGGCTTGATCAAGGACTTCATTTGAGCTTAAAAGTTTCGATTCACCTTTCATTGCCAACAATGTTTGTACTGCATCATGCAAGCGTTGACGTAATTCAGCACCTAAAACTTTCAAGTCTTCATCATCGGTTAGATGCGATTCATAATATAGTGCAATGTTGGAATCGGCTTTGGATAAGACCATTTCCAGCATATCAATGAGGGTTTGGAAATAAGGCCATTCGGCAAGCATTTCATCTAATAAGGCTTTCTGACCTTGATCAATCACTTGATTGATTGCAGCGCCAGTACCAAGCCATGCGGGTAACATTAAACGAATTTGTGTCCATGCAAATACCCACGGAATCGCACGTAATGACTCGATCCCACCACTGACTTTACGTTTGGCAGGACGTGAACCAAGCGGTAGCATTTGTAATTCAAGTTCAGGCGTTACGGTACGTAAATATTTCACAAAATGTGGGTTTTCACGCACGGTCTGACGATAGACCTGAACCGATAAATCGGTCATGATGTGCATCAAATCACGCCATTCCTGTTTCGGTTCAGGCGGTGGCAGTAGCGTTGCTTCAAGCGTCGCTGCGGTATAAATTTCCAGATTTTGTAGTGCGATTTCTTCCAAACCAAATTTAAAGCGAATCATTTCGCCTTGTTCAGTCACGCGAATCGCACCTGAAATAGACCCTGGTGGTTGTGAGAATAGTGCTTGTTGCGTTGGTGCACCACCACGACTGATAGAGCCACCACGACCATGGAACAGCGTCAATTGTACGCCGTGTTGTTTTGCCACAGCAGTTAATTCTTCTTGGGCACGATACTGCGCCCAGTTTGCTGACATGAAGCCTGCATCTTTAGCCGAGTCTGAGTAGCCGATCATGACTTCGTGTTTGCCCTGAATATGCTGTTTATACCAATGCATATTGAACAGCGTGTTCATGGTTGCTGCTGCACCATCTAAATCTTTCAGGGTTTCAAACAGTGGAACGACACGCAAAAAGTGTTCAATGCCTGCTTCTTTTTGCAAGAGTAAAACAGCTAAAACATCACTTGGGTATTCCGCCATAGAGATGATATAAGCCCCTAAACTTTCTTTTGGCTGTTCCGCCAAAGTACGCATAGTGGCAAACACTTCTTGTACATCAGGATGTTCAATCAAGCTATTGGCAGGTTCATTTAAATGTTTAGGCAAGAGCGGACGTTTACTTTGTAACTCTTGAATGAGGAAGTTTTGACGTGCTTGTTCCGTCCAAGTTTCAAAATTTCCCAAACCTAAATATTCAGTAATTGCTGAAATGGCTTGACGATGACGACCTGATTCTTGACGAATATCAAGTTTGAGTAATTCGATGCCAAAACAGTTGACCCGATAAATAAAGTCGAGCAATTTGCCATTGGCAATTTCAGGTAAATTACTATCAATCAATGAGCGATAGCACAGAAGAAGTGGCTGTAATAACTCATCTTTATGACGAATGATCAGACTGCGGTCAACATCGGAGTGTTGTCCTTGTAATTTGCTCGCAAGCCATTGGCGAGTTGCTTTTAAGCGAGTGCGTGTTGTGCGTAGATATTCACGATAAGGTTCAGGATGCTGCCCACCTAAAGCTTGTTTGAGTTCATTTGAACATGCTTCGATAGAAAGTTCCCAGCGCAGATCTTCAATATCACGAACATATAAATCTGCTGCCTTCCAGCGTGATAACCATAAGACTTCTTGGGTAATATTATGCGTGACATTTGGATTACCATCACGATCTCCACCCATCCATGATGCAAAACGAATTGGGGAAATATCTAAAGGCAATGGTTTTTTGCAATGTTCTTGAACCAAGTGGTCTAGTTCACGAATAAACTTAGGAACAGCATTCCATAATGTTTGTTCAATGGTGGTAAAGCCCCATTTTGCTTCGTCTACAGGTGTAGGTCGGTGTTGACGAATTTCATCCGTTTGCCATGCTGAACAAATTAATTGTTTTAAATCTGCTAAAACTTCAGCACGTTGTTTAGGGGTGAGCTTTTGTTGATCAAATTTTGATAGGCAATCATTAATGCCATCATATTTTTGAATCAGCGTACGGCGGCTTACTTCAGTCGGGTGCGCAGTTAGTACCAACTCAATACTGAGTTGACAAATTTGTTGGTAAAGCTGCTGTGTACTAATTTCTTGAGTTTTAAACTGTTCAAACAATGGTACAAGAACATTGGGTGAGGGCTGCGTTTCATCAAATTCACTTTGGCGACGACTACGCACCACATGATATTGTTCAGCAATATTAGAAAAATTCAAAAAATGTGAAAATGCACGGGTTAGTGGCAAAATCTCATCATCTTTTAAATGAAGAAACAATTGTTCGAGTTGTTTTTCTGCTTCGATTTGACCATCACGTGCACCTTTGGCTAAAGCACGAATTTGTTCAATTTGATTAAACAAATCTTGTCCAGCTTGTTCTTTTAAAGTTTCCCCTAAAAGATTTCCGAGCAAACGTACATCCTCACGCAGTGGAGCATTAATTTGTTGAATCATTGCTATTCTCCAGTTCTTATCCTTTTGACTATAACTCGCTATGTTGAGATTCCAAGTACACCCCTACAAAAGTAGAAAAGCAGTCGGTTATTTCAACAACAATTGTGCTTTTAAAAAATAGTATGCCGTAAAATCTGCATAATCTTTATTTAGAAACTTAATACATTGACTATAGGCTATAACGTAAAAGAAATAGATGAATACTATCTTGAATAATTTGATATTTTTCTTGTTCATCGGGTGGTTGACGAATACCAAGCAGAACTTCGTGATGACGAATGCCCAATAACAATGACAAAATTAAATTTGTTTGTTTTTCAATATCATCAGCTTGAATGAATTTTAATGCGATGGCTTGTTCAAAGAAATCTTGCCAGACTGTACACATTTTTTGGTGTGAAACATTATAAAACTGTAGTGCTAAAGGGTTCTTTTCAGCAGCAAGTTCTAAAAGTAAATGCTCAAGCTTAATGGCTTCAGGCAAAGAAATAATATTTAGTGCGAGTTCACACACTTGATAAAAACACATTTGAAAATTACTTTCAGCAGTCAAACCTAATGGTCTAGCATTAATTGAAGCTTCACAGGTTTGTTCAATTGCACAGGTAAATAAATTTTCTTTATCTTGAAAATGGTTATAGACCGTCAGTTTGGTTACACCTGCTGCTTTAGCAATTTGATTCATGCTTGAACCATGATAGCCATGTAATAAAAATAAGGCTTTAGCAGCTTCTAAAATCTGCTTGCGCTTTTCTAAGTCCTTAGGACGACCAACATGTGCTTGCACTAAATTTTCCAAAAAAAAGTCAAATAGGTCATTTACTTTTATGGTCATTTTTAATTAATGTACCTTGCGGTATATTAATTAAAAGTTGAACCTTTGTTAAAGTGATTGAACATGGATGAACATATGTGAGGAATCACATGATGGATAAAATATTCATTCACCTAACTGCTATTCTGCCCGAAAAAAAACGTTTCAATAAGAGCATTGTGTATGAGTATTTTAAAATCAACTGTGATCAGTTTAATGATGGTATGTGGTGTGATTTTAGTGGGGTGTCAAAAACAAGCGCCAGAAGCAGAAGAAATTCCTTTTGTTATGGTAACGCAACCTACAATGTCGCATGAAGAACAAAAAAGTTATGCTGGTGATGTACAAGCACGACAAACGACAGCTTTGGCTTTTCGTGTGGGTGGACAAATTACGGAACGTTATGTGGATGTTGGGGATCGGGTCAAAGTTGGGCAAACTCTTGCAAAGCTAGACATCAAAGATGCTCAGTTACAATTAAATTCAGCCACAGCCCAACTGGAAAATGCACAATCTGCATTAAAAATTGCAGAAGATGAATTTAAGCGTTTTCAACAACTTTTACCAAGCCATGCTGTGAGCCGCTCACAGTATGATGCTGTCAAAAATCAATATGAAGCAGCAGCTTCGACCTTAAAACAAGCACAAGCTCATTATGAAATAACAACCAATCAAACAACCTATAATCAACTCATTGCCAATAAAAATGGGGTGGTTACACAACGTAATATTGAGGTTGGGCAAGTCATCTCAGCAGGGCAAGCAGCATATCAATTGGCAATTGACGGTGAACGAGAAGTCGTCATCGGTGTTCCAGAGCAAGCCATTGGTCAGATTAAAGTAGGGCAAAATGCATGGGTCACATTGTGGTCAAAACCACAGGATAAATTTGCGGCTTATGTACGTGAAATCTCACCTGCGGCAGATCAATCCCGTACTTTTAGTGTGAAAGTTACATTAAGAGAAGGGCAGTCTGTGATTCAGTTGGGGCAAAGTGCTCGCGTGTTTTTTAGCCAAAATGTTGACAATGTTTTAAGTGTGCCTTTGTCTAGTGTTTCAGCAAATAATCATCAAGCTTATGTTTGGGTGGTTAATCAAAATCAGACGATTCGAAAAGTTCCTGTCAGTTTAGGTGCTTATGGTCGTGATAGTGTGCCTATTTTAAATGGTTTAAATGCAACGGATTGGGTGGTGATTGGTGGTGTGCATTTATTACGAGAAAAACAAAAAATCAAACCTGTAGACCGTGAAAATAGAACAGTCACTTTATCGGCAGGAGTAAAACCATGAGTCACGACATGAAATTTAACTTGTCAGAATGGGCACTCAAAAATAAAGGTTTAGTGCTTTATTTTATGATTTTACTCGGTATTGTGGGGATATTTTCTTATTCAAAATTATCACAAAGCGAAGACCCGCCATTTACCTTTAAAGTGATGGTAGTACAGACCTATTGGCCGGGTGCAACCGCAGAAGAAGTTTCTCTACAAGTCACAGATCGTATTGAAAAACAATTGATGAGTACGGGCTTATATGATCGGATCGCAGCCTATTCACGCCCAGGTGAATCATTGGTGACATTTGTTGCCAAAGACTCTTTAAAATCTAATCAAATTCCTGATGTTTGGTATCAAGTTCGTAAAAAAATTGGAGATATTCAGCACCAATTACCGAGCGGTGTGCAAGGACCATTTTTCAATGATGAGTTTGGTGATACTTTTGGAAATATTTATGTTTTAACAGGCAAAGATTTCGATTACGCCACTTTAAAAGAATACGCTGACCGCTTACAGCTCCAGTTACAGCGTGTTAAAGATGTAGGGAAAGTTGAGTTAGTTGGCTTACAAGACCAAAAAATTTGGATTGAACTTTCAAATACCAAAGCTGCTCAATTAGGAATTCCTGTAACAGCAATTCAAGAAGCCTTACGTCAGCAAAATAGTGTCGCAAGTGCAGGTTTTTTTGAAACAACAACAGACCGTATTCAAGTTCGTGTAGGGGGGCAGTTACAGTCTGTCGATGACCTTAAAAAAATGCCTTTGTTAGTGGGCGATAAAACCATTCAACTGGGTGATGTTGCTGAGGTTTATCGAGGCTTTAGTGAGCCTGCGCAACCACGTATGCGGTTTAATGGTGATAATGGTATTGGTATTTCAGTATCTATGCGTAAAGGAGGCGACATTATTGCCTTGGGCAAAAACTTAGAAACCGAATTTACCCACCTACAAAAAACTTTACCACTGGGTATGCAGCTACAAAAAGTTTCTGATCAGCCTGTTGCAGTGCAACGTAGTATTCATGAGTTTATTCAGGTTTTAGC
Organism: Acinetobacter sp. R933-2; assembly: GCF_030325485.1. NCBI lineage: Bacteria > Pseudomonadati > Pseudomonadota > Gammaproteobacteria > Moraxellales > Moraxellaceae > Acinetobacter > Acinetobacter sp. R933-2. The sequence goes on along the minus strand of NZ_JACAIJ010000013.1, from coordinate 109,532 downwards.
AGAAGCTGTCATTATTGTTTTATTAGTGAGTTTCTTCTCACTCGGGTTTCGTACAGGTTTAGTTGTCGCATTTTCAATTCCTTTAGTTTTAGCAATGACTTTTGCAGGAATGAATTTATTTGATGTCGGGCTACATAAAATTTCCTTAGGTGCTCTCATTTTAGCACTCGGTCTTTTGGTCGATGACGCCATTATTGCTGTTGAAATGATGGCAATCAAAATGGAGCAAGGCTATAGCCGTATGAAAGCCGCAGGTTATACATGGACAAGCACGGCTTTTCCTATGCTGACTGGGACATTAATTACCGCAGCAGGTTTTTTACCGATTGCAACCGCAGCATCGAGTACGGGTGAATATACACGCTCTATTTTCCAAGTCGTGACCATTGCTTTGGTGGTGTCTTGGGTGGCAGCCGTGGTTTTTGTGCCTTATTTAGGCGATAAACTTTTACCAGATTTTAATCAAACAGCCCAAAAAGCACCATGGTATCAACGTCTATGGGCGCGTTTACGTAAACAACCTGAACCAACCCCTATCGTGCATCATACGGGTGAACATTATGATCCATATCAAACTAAGTTTTATCAAAGCTTTCGAAAGTTGGTCAACTGGTGTGTAAATTATCGTAAGACCGTGATCACGCTGACTGTAGGTATATTTATTTTATCAGTGATGATGTTCAAGTTAGTACCACAACAGTTTTTTCCACCTTCCAATCGAGCTGAAATTTTAGTTGATCTTAAGCTCGAAGAAGGTGCTTCTCTGGTTGCAACCGAAAAAGCAGTCAAAAAAGTCGAGGCATTTTTATCTAAACAAAAAGGGATTGATAATTATGTTGCTTATGTCGGTACAGGTTCTCCTCGCTTTTATTTACCGCTTGATCAGCAGTTACCACAAGCAAGTTTTGCCCAGTTTGTCGTTTTGGCATCTTCTTTAGATGATCGTGATGAAATTCGTAAATCTTTAGATACGCAAATTCGCCAACTATTGCCTGAGGTGCGTACTCGTGTGGCGTTACTAGAAAATGGTCCACCTGTAGGTTATCCAATTCAATATCGTATATCGGGAGAAGATTTAAATACAGTTCGTCAGTTAGCACATAAAGTTTCAGCTTTGGTCAGTCAAAATTCAAATACGACTAACGTGCATTTAGACTGGGGCGAACCAAGTAAAATTATTTCTTTAGAAATTGATCAAGATCGTGCACGCCAAATGGGCGTGAGTAGTCTAGATGTTGCCAATTTTTTAAATAGTTCAATTTCAGGGGCAATGATTAATCAATATCGTGAAAAAAGAGAGCTTATTGATATTCGTTTACGTGGTGAACAGGCTGAACGGATTGAAGTCGGATCTTTAGAAAATTTGGCTGTGCCAACGAGTCAAGGTGGTTCAGTGCCATTATCTCAAATCGCCAATATTCAATATAAATTTGAAGATGGTTTAATTTGGCATCGTAATCGTTTACCAACAATCACAGTACGTGCAGATATTCGTAGTGCTTTACAACCAGCAACAGTAGTGGGTGAGCTAGCAGACAGTATTGAGCAATTACGTACTGAATTACCCAATGGTTATTTAGTTGAAGTCGGTGGCACAGTAGAAGAGTCAGCCAGAGGACAAAGTTCTGTCAATGCAGGAATGCCATTATTTTTAGCTGTCGTGTTTACACTCTTAATGATTCAATTAAAAAGTATTTCACGCTCCTTTATTGTATTTTTAACAGCACCTTTGGGTTTAATTGGTGTTGTTTTATTTTTATTAATCTTTAATAAGCCATTTGGTTTTGTTGCTATGCTCGGTACAATTGCATTATCAGGCATGATTATGCGTAATTCACTGATTTTGATTGATCAAATTGAGCAAGATATTCAGTCTGGACAAGATCAATGGAATGCAATTTTAGATGCAACCGTTCGTCGTTTTAGACCGATTATTTTAACTGCACTTGCTGCGGTACTTGCAATGATTCCATTATCACGTAGTATTTTCTTTGGACCAATGGCAGTTGCCATCATGGGTGGTTTAATTATCGCAACACTTTTAACACTATTTTTTCTACCTGCGCTTTATGCCGCGTGGTTTAAAGTTAAAAAACAAGTAAAAACTTCCTAGAAATATATGAATTGTAGGTGCGAAATTTTGAAAAATTCAATATAGTAGCACCTCATATTTTACAGCTAGTCGCATTAGAAGTTTCCACACAAAATATGTAAAATGATGTGATGGATTGAGGTATAAAAATCACCTATGGGGCAAGACAATCTCAAAGTACATCGTCGTTATATGACGATCTCGTATATTTTCCTATTTCTCGCATTATTTACGATTATCAGTGCTCTTATTTCGTACTTTTTAGCACGTAAAGTTGCGATGTCCGAACATGCAGAAGTATGGATTCATGCTCAAGCATTATGGGTGATGCGTAGTGTGGTCATTTTCTTAGTTTTGGCAGCATTTGCTGCATTGTGGTTTATTCCGCTCATTTTCTTTTATTGGGATTCGATGCTTTGGGTTAAGGCATGTACTGTGATTGGTGTAATTTTTAGTGCAATTTCATGGTTATACCTCTTAAATGCATGGTTTAAAGGTTTCAATAAATATCTTATTAGTAAAGCTGTATTTTAATTTTTTTACTGTGAACGCTTGTAAAAGCGACGGGTCGTCCCCATTTTAGTTGACAGTAAGAATTGATCAAAATTTTGTGGAGCATCGCCAATCATGGCTAAACGTGATTATTATGAGGTTTTAGGTGTTGCTAAAACCGCTAGTGATGATGAAATTAAAAAAGCCTACCGTAAGTTGGCGATGAAATATCATCCAGACCGTAACCCTGACAACCCTGAAGCTGAAGATAAATTTAAGGAAGCTGCTGAAGCTTATGAAGTTTTATCTGACAGCGAAAAACGCAGTATGTATGACCGTATGGGACATCAAGCGTTTGAAGGTGGCATGGGCGGTGGTGGCGGCTTTGGCGGTGGTGGCTTTAGCGCAGAAGATATTTTCAGCCAATTTGGTGATATCTTCGGTGGTGCGTTCGGTGGCGGCGGTCGTAGCCAACAACGAACCCGTCGTGGCTCAGACCTACGTTACGTCATGGAATTAACCTTAGAAGAAGCAGTTAAAGGCGTTAAAAAAACGGTGACTTTTACTGCACCAGCACCATGTGATGTATGTGATGGTAAAGGTTCTAAAAATCCAAATGATGTAGAAACGTGTAAGACTTGTCATGGTGCAGGTCAAGTGCGTATGCAACAAGGCTTTTTCTCGGTACAGCAGACATGTAGTACGTGCCGTGGACAAGGGAAAATCATTAAGAACCCATGTAACACCTGTCATGGTACAGGCGTAAAAGACCGTCAGCAAACACTTGAAGTGACCATTCCTGCGGGTGTGGACAATGGCGATCGCGTGCGTTTGACAGGCAAAGGCGAAGCAATTCGTGATGGTCAAGCAGGTGATTTATACGTTGAAGTTGTCGTACGTGAACATGAAATCTTCCAACGTGATGGTGCAGACCTTTATATGGATGTTCCTGTTAGCATCGCTGATGCTGCTTTAGGTAAAGAAATAGAAATCCCGACTTTAGAAGGTCGTGTGAGCTTAAAAATTCCTGAAGGTACTCAAACAGGAAAAATGTTCCGTTTACGTGGTAAAGGTGTGACCCCTGTACGTAACAGTATGCGAGGTGATTTGCTGTGTCGTATTGTGGTAGAAACACCAGTCAACTTAACAGCACGTCAACGTGAATTGTTAAAAGAATTGCAAGCAACAATGGATGGTGATGACAGTACATCATCACCAAAGAAAAAATCATTCTTCGATCGTTTATTTGACTAACTGATCGTATGATGAAATGAAAAGCCAACTTTGATGCAGAAGTTGGCTTTTTTATTGAAAATAAACAACCTTATTCAAATCAAAAACATGAGATGAAAGTGCTTTTATGAAACAGGATTTAGCTTTAGTAATGGCATTGCCAAGTGAGTCAAAAGGCTTATTTGAACAAGAAAGTATTGCTGTGCATTATAGTGGTATCGGAAAAGTGAATGCTGCATTTAAAGCATTTGAAATTATCCAGAAAACGCAGTGTAAAACTTTATTAAATTTAGGTACTGCGGGAAGCTCAACGTTTAATGCGCATGAATTGGTTGAGGTTACGACATTTGTACAACGTGATATGGATGTATCACCTTTAGGCTTTGAGGTTGGAATTACCCCAATGGATGAGCATTTTCCAAGTGCTATTGAAATAGAGCCTTATTTTCAAGACTTGCCGAAGGGGATTTGTGGTACAGGTGATAATTTCGAAATTAGCTTACCTAAAGTGAAATGTAATTTAGTCGATATGGAAGGCTATGCATTAGCAAAAGTCTGTAAAAAATTGGGTGTGCGTTTAATTTCAGTAAAATATATTACTGATGGTGCAAATGAAACCGCACATTTAGATTGGGAAGAAAATTTATTATTAGGCGCGCAAAAATTATTAGATTTATATAAGCGGTTTTAAATTTTTAAAATAAAATCTGGCGACCATAGCAAACTATGGTCGTATGCCAAAACAATGTTTGAGCTTTAAGGATGATCGATTTATCTTGGAATTACACCATATAAAATCATATGAATCGTGTGTTCAATTGCACGTTGATACATACTTTTATTTCTTAAAGTCTTGCCTGTAACCATTTCCATCTGTGTACTAAAATCGGCATAATTTTGTGTTAAGCCCCAGATATTAATAATCAGAAGTTCAGGGTCAATTTGCGTTGAAATTTTACCTTGCTCTTGCCAGTTTAAAATCACTTTTGCTTTACGCTTAAATAATTTTTTTAATGGACCTTTTAAGATCGGTAAAATATGAGGCGCACCCTGAATAATTTCTAAAGCAAACAGCTTAGAGGCTTTTGGTTGCGTTCTAGAAATTTCAATTTTTGTCATTAAATAATGACTTAACGCTTCAACAGGCTCTAATTCTGATTCAAGCATTTGTAAAGGCGCTAACCATTTTTGCATGACTGTTGTTAGCACTTCGACATACAAGGCTTCTTTATTTTCATAATAATAGAAAATATTTGATTTGTGCATTTCGGCAAGCTGAGCAATTTCCTCTAAACTCGCGCCATTAAATCCGTAGATTGAAAATACGTCTAAGGCTGCATTGAGTAACTGCTGTCTTTTCTGAGCACTCTTTTTTTGTTCCATCGCATCACTGGGTCTAAAAAATAACATTTAAATTGTACGGTAAAACGTTTGATTTGTGCACAGGTCTGCTCGACTATTTTAAAATATTATTGAGTTTTATTATGAAGTTTTATTATTTAATGTCGAATATGCATTTATTTAGTTTATATGCACAAAAATAATGCAATAATTATAAAAATATAAGAAAAAATAAATGGTTTTTTTAAGCTTATTTTAATATTGAACATAATATAAAAAGTAAATTTGTTAAGAAATTTTAATAAATTTGTGATCACGTTAAAATAAAATGACAACAACTCTAAATTAACTTTAAAGTTGTTGTTTGAATTTTATACTATGAATTAAGTAGACAATACTGCTTGTAAAATTTGTTGTTCAAACTCGGCAAAAGCGATGCCTTTCTGACGAGGTCGTGCCAAATCAATATTAAATTGTTGAGCAATATGTCCCTTGTCTAACAAAATGATGCGATCGGCAAGTTGTACTGCCTCACTGACATCGTGAGTGACCAAAATCGTGGTAAAACCTTGTTCTAGCCATAATTTTTCAATCAAACTTTGCATTTCTAGTCGTGTTAAGGCATCTAAAGCACCCAATGGTTCATCCAAGAGCAGAACACGTGGTGTGTGAGATAAGGCACGTGCTAAAGCTGTACGTTGGCGTTGCCCACCTGAAAGTTGAGAGGGCCAGAGTTCCGACTTTTCTTTTAATCCGACTTTTTCCAGTAATTGTTCAGCTTTTGGATATTGGGCTTTATCTAAACCCAATTGAACATTTTTAAGAATACTTTTCCAAGGTAATAAACGTGGATCTTGGAACATGACACGAATATCATCTGCGGTAATGCCTTCACGAAAATTAATTTGCGATTTAAACTTAATTTCACCATAACTAGGTTGTTCTAAGTCGGCAATTAAACGCAATAGGGTGCTTTTACCACAACCACTGCGTCCTACAATGGCAATAAATTCTCCTGCTTTGATGTTTAAATCAAGATCTTCTAGAACTTTTACATCACCATAATATTTGTGTAATTCAGTGATATCGATTTCTGCACCAATTTTTTCATTATCTGCTGCAACATTTTCAGGCGTTGTAACAAACTCGTGCGCATATTGGCTGATGCTTAAATCCGTCATAATCTAGCTCCTATTTTTGATAGCCTGAGTGCCAACGCAATAAATATTTTTCTAAATATTGTGCAAAAACATCGGCAAATTTACCTAATAGGGCATAGAGTAAAATCCCCACCAGTACGATATCTGTTTGTAAGAACTCTCGAGCATTCATGGTCATATAACCAATACCTGATTGCGCTGAAATGGTTTCAGCAACAATCAGTAAGACCCAAACCAGTCCAAGTGAAAAACGTAAACCGACCAAGATTGAAGGCATTGCCCCTGGTAAAATAATGTCTTTGTACAGTTGCCAACGGCTTAAACCATAGCTTTTACCCATCTCAATCAATTGTGGATCTACAGAGCGGATACCGTGATAAGTATTGATATACATCGGGAAAAATACGCCCACAGCAACCAAAAACAACTTGGCTGATTCATCGATACCAAACCATAAAATGACCAGTGGAATCAAAGCGAGCGCTGGAATATTACGGATCATTTGTAACGTTGTATCGAGTAAATTTGATGCAACTTTTGACGAACCATTGAGTAAGCCTAAAAATAGACCTAAACCACCCCCGACTAATAACCCCATCAAAGCACGTCCTGCACTGACTTTGACATGTTGCCAAAGTTCACCACTGAGCAATAACGTCCAAAATGCCGAAATTACAGCAGTAGGTGCAGGCAATACACGACTTTCAAGCAAACCTGTTTGAGAGGAAATTTGCCAAATCAGAACCAATAAAATAGGTACGATCCAAGGTAACAGGCGTTGTCCAATTTGTTTCGTTCCACGTGAAACGGAACTATTTTTTACTTGATGACTTGGTTTGGTCGCTGCATTCATGCTGACTCCTTTAAAGGAGTTTTATGTTCCTCTGCGGTATAGTTATTGGCAACGATTTCACCAAATGGACCTGTTAAATTCGGTTGTGTAAGTTTTTGGCGTGTTTCAATCGGCAGTAAAGGGAAGACCAATTCAGCAAAACGAATTGATTCTTCTAAGTGTGGATAGCCTGAGAAAATAAATGTGCTAATGCCTAAATCAGCATATTCTTGAATACGGTCAGCAACTGTTTGTGCATCACCAACCAAAGCTGTACCCGCACCACCACGTACTAAACCGACACCTGCCCAAAGGTTAGGTGACACTTCGAGTTTACTTCGGTCTCCATTATGCAGTTCAGCCATACGGCGCTGACCAACAGAGTCCATTTGTTTAAATTTCTTTTGTGCTGCGGCAATCGTTGCATCATCGACATATTGGATCAGTTCATTGGCTGCTTGCCATGCTTGTTCATTGGTTTCACGCACAATCACATGTAAACGAATACCGTAATTTAACTGACGACCTTTAGCTTCAGCTTTGGCTTTGACGACAGCTATTTTTTCTTTGACTGCGGCAGGTGGTTCACCCCATGTTAAATAGGTATCGACCTGATCGGCTGCCAATTCAATCGCATCTTCAGAAGAACCGCCAAACCAAAGTGGCGGATAAGGTTGCTGAATCGGTGGATAGAGTAACTTGGCATCTTCTACGCTTAAACGTTCACCTTGAAAACTAAAAGACTCGCCTGTGTGTGAGCGCTTTAAAATTTCACGCCAAATGGTGGTGTATTCTGCGGCAGTTTTATAACGTGTTGCATGGTCTTCATAGACACCGTCGCCTTTTAACTCTTGCTCATCGCCACCTGTCACAAGGTTGAGTAACACGCGACCATTCGATAAACGGTCAAAGGTTGCTGCCATACGTGCAGCAAGGGCAGGAGTGGTCACACCCGGACGTAAAGCCACAAGAAATTTTAAGTTTTTTGTCGCATCAATTAAGCTTGCTGCTGTAATCCACGGATCCTCACATGAACGCCCTGTTGGAATAAGAACACCTTCATAACCTAAGTTATCAACTGCAACCGCAATTTGCTTCATATAAGCATGATCGACTTGACGAGCACCTTTACTTGTACCCAAATAACGACTATCACCGTGTGTTGGAATAAACCAAAAAATTTTCATCACTTGCGTCCTTTTAAATTATTTGCCAGTCCAAACGACTAGCTTGATATTGATCGGTTTAGGAATAATGTTCAGTTCAGCAAAACGATTTGCCAGTTGTTGCTGATCTGCAATGACTTTGGCGTTGAGTGGTGCTGCAAAAGAAGGTTTTGGGCGACGTTGAATAAATACCGTACTGATGTTTGGTTTTAAACCTGTGCTTTGAGCAATACTTTGCGCCGTCTCTTTTTGATGTGTTTGTACCCATTGATCAGCCAGATTGATCTGTTGAATAAAACCAGTCACTGCTTGAGGATGTTGTTTTACAAAATTTGGTGAAGCTAAATAAAATGTGTAGTTAGGACTTAAACCTTTACCTGAAGCCAATACACGTGCTTGGTCTTCAATTTGTGCAGAAGCAAAGTAAGGATCCCAAATTGCCCATGCATCGACGGCACCTTTTTGAAATGCTGCACGAGCATCCGCAGGCGTAAGCCAAATGGGTTGAATATCAGACCATTGCAAACCTGCTTTACGCACCGCCTGTACCAATAAATAATGTGCACTAGAGCCTTTTTGTAGCGCGATGCGTTTCCCTTTGAGTTGACTGAGTTGCGTCAATTTTGAATCCTTAGGCACTAAAATCGCAGATGCCAAGGGTTTTGCTGCTTCATAGGCGATGTAATACAATGGTTTATTGGCTGCTTGAGCATAAACAGGCGGTGTATCGCCAGTTACGCCAACATCAATTGAACCCACTGCAAGTGCTTCTAAAATTTGTGGACCAGCAGGAAATTCATTCCAAGAGATTTTGGCATTGGGAAATTCTTTTTCATACAATTGTTGTTGCTTCGCGATTGCCAAGTTAATGGAGCTTTTTTGAAAGCCAATGCGTAACTCTTTGACGCTTGGGTCTACTGCCCAAACTACAGGTGAACCCAACATCGCACAAGCCACCAACATTGCAGTCATGCCATGCTGTGTGAACTGAGGCTGTAATGGTTTTGGTGTCTTGTTTTGCTGTTGAGTCATATTATTTCCCTCAAATTAATGGGCTAAAATAGCCGCTTGAATATTGATTTTGTTTGGAATAAGTTTTTGCTGATAAAAAGCATCTGCGACATATTGCTGTTCTTTCGCCACTTCATTTGAAATAGGTTTCACCCCAAATCCCATACGAGAGATAGACGTGCTGAGTATCTCTGTCGATAACCCTGTTTGTTGTTCTAAAAGCTTTGCTGCATCTGTTTGATGCTGTGAGACCCATTGTGTTGTGGTGTTGAGTTCATTCACGACGGTTTTTAGGACATCAGGATGTTGTTCTGCAAACTCACGATCTGCCAAATAAAATTGGTGATTACTGACGAGGTTTTCTCCTGTTGCCAGAACTTTGGCACCAAGTTGTTGCTCTGCTGCGGCAAAGAACGGATCCCAAATCACCCATGCATCCACAGCACCTTTTTCAAATGCTGCACGGGCATCGGCTGGAGGCAAATACACCACATCAATGTCAGAAAATTTTAAATGGTTGGCTTCAAGCAACTTGAGTAATAAATAATGGACATTTGAACCTTTATTTAAAACAACACGTTTACCTTTGAGTTCTTGGATAGATTGAATGTTTGAATCTTTCGGTACAATTAAAGCTTCAGCTTTCGGTGCAGCAGGCTGATTGGCGATATAGACCAGTTTCGAGTTCGCCGCTTGTGCAAAAATAGGCGGTGCTTCACCTGCCTCACCAAACACTACACTGCCGACATTGAGACCTTCTAAAAGCTGTGGACCAGCAGGGAATTCTACCCATTTGATATTGATGCCTTTTTGTTTTAACGCTTTGTCCAGATCACCACGCGCTTTAATAATGGGGAGTAGACCATATTTTTGATAACCAATATTTAAAGTGGTAGTTTCTGTTTTTTTTGAACATGCAGATAGCATCATAACGGTGGCAAGACTCGCACTGAGAATGGTAATTTTTTTCCATGTCGGTTGAAATGAACGAGTCATGAGTTATGTTGCCCCTACGTTAAAAATAAAGTGAATGAGCAACAGCTTAGAGAGCTTTGTATTTTCCAAAAAATAAGTTTTATGTGATTGCTAATGAAAAAAAAAGATAAAAAAATAAAAGCTAAACTTAGCAAAAAATAAGCAATTTAAAATGTATTCACTAGAAATAAGAGTTAATTAAATATTTGAAAAATATAATTTATTTTATATTTATTTTTATAGATATAGATTGCATCAAAATGAATATAGGATTTGATGCAATCTATTGATATAAGCTTAGTGAGAATTGTGCTAATGGCTATTCAGATGTCATACAGAACGGAATCAAGAAATACGCTTTTTAAAAACCATAGAGTTACGTTGGTAGTTATACAAAGCTTGGCGTGCTGAAGGTAGGTCGTCAACGCTGGCTTTAGAGAAACCATGCTCAATAAACCAATGTGCAGTACGTGTAGTGAGTACAAACAGTTGTTGAATTCCAAGTTGTTGTGCTTTTTCTTCAAGAAAATGCAGAATTTGACTGCCACGATTGGACTTGCGATAACTTGGATGTACAGCAACACAAGCTATTTCAGCAGATTGAATTTCATTTTCTGTTGCAGGAATTGGATAGAGCGCAGCACAAGCGAGAATCGTACCATCGCGTTCAATCACAGCAAATTGATCAATTTCATTTTCTAAAAGTTCACGTGAACGATAGACCAAAATGCCTTCTTCTTCGAGTGGACGCAATAGGTTGATTAAGCCACCAACATCACCAATATTTGCCATGCGCACTTCTTCATAATGGGCATCAGTGATCATGGTGCCGTGACCATCACGAGTGAATAATTCCTCAATTAACGCGCCATCATAGGCATAAGACAGTAAGTGAACGCGATGTACGCCTTTGAGTGAAGCTTCCTTGGCATTATGTAAATGGAGTGCGATTTCAAAATTAGAATCTTGAAATTTTTCAATATGTTGATCGAGTTGGTGCGGTGTGATCTCTCTCAATAATTGCCCATGTTCATCTAACAAACCTTGTTGATTGCCTAAAAAAATCAATTTATCGGCTTTGATATGAATCGCTGTTTTGGTTGCGACTTCTTCTGCTAATAGATTAAAGACTTCACCTGTAGTGGAGTAGCCTGTAGGACCCAGTAAAACAATATTTTGGCTGTCTAAATGCCGTTGGATAGCTTCGGTATCTAGGCTGCGGACTTCACCTGTCAGTTGAAAGTCCACACCATCACGGATGCCATACGGTTTTGCAGTCACAAAGTTACCAGAAACGACATCTATACGTGCCCCAAACATCGGAGAGTTGGCTAAACCCATTGAAAGTAGCGCTTCGATTTGCAAACGAATAGAACCAACAGCGTTCATCACTGCAGGTAAAGACTCGCGTGTCGTCACACGTCGATTGATATGAATTGGGCTTTGAATATGCTTTTCTTTTAAATTTGCATTAATTTGTGGGCGCGCACCATAAACAAGAATCAGGCGGATCCCAAGTGAATGTAAGAGCGCAATATCATGAATAATATGCTGAAAATTCTCATGTAGAACCGCTTCACCAGCAAACATGAGCACAAATGTTTTGCCGCGATGTGCATTGATATAAGGCGCAGAATGACGAAACCAATGCACATATTGTTGGGTGGTGCTTTGTGAAGTTTCTAAAATGTCAGTTTGCATGTAAGCCATCTCAATAGGTCATATTCAATTTGCAATTCTAAACAAAAAAAATCACTTCGGTATATGAACCATAAAAAAACACCTTATGTCTTTTAAAAACATAAGGTGTTGGGAGAGATTTTTGAGTTTAACGAACAACTTTGACAATTTTATGATTTGTCGTATTCATTAATACATATTGACCATTCACTTTATACCATTGCTGATGTTTGGTCGGTTTGTTCAAGTTTTTATGTTGTTTATAATCAATTTTATAGCCAGCACTACGATATTGACTTGGGAAGGCATTGCCTGTTTTCCACGATTGTTGTTGTGATTGTGCATGCTGTGTATGGGTATTATGTTTTACAGTTTGTTGATGCGTTTGGCTGCTGTGAGATGTATGTGTAGCATGTGAATGATCTTGTGGTGCAGCCATTGCAGATGTTGCAACAAGTGCGCTTAATGATAATGTAATTGCGCTAACTAAACTTTTCATTGACTCTGCCTAACCTTATGTTTGTGCCTTTCGATGAGTTAAATTTACGTGAAAAATATAGAGAAACGATGAAGTAAATTTGAAAATATGTATTTAAAAAACGTTATATTTATCCATAAATATATTTAAATTATCAAAATAAGAAAAAGCCCAATATAAATTGGGCTGTATGGGGTTTTCTAGAAATTCTAATTTTTAACCAATGATGCGAATAATACGATTATTTCGTTCATTCACTAATACATAGTCACCATTTACTTTATACCACTGTTGGTATTTGCTCGGTTTTGGCAATTGGCGATAATTTTTATAATTTACCTGATAACGTGATGAGCTAAATTGGCTTGGTAAATACTGCCCAGAACGCCATTCACGACTTGGATTTACACGATTATTATGCTGGTTGTTATGTTGATTGTTGTGACGATTATCGTTATTCCAACGGTGATCATTTTTATGATCCCAATGGTTTTGTTGGTAACGATTGTTATGGTCACGATGATAGTCATTTGGTACAGCCATTGCAGATGTTGCAACGAGTGCGCTTAAAGATAATGCGATTACAGAGAGTACACTTTTCATTTGATTCACCTGAATAGAGCTGATTTCCTTCGATAGAATCAATTTACTCAACAATTAGAGATAAATGGTGAGTGCTATTGAGTTGAATTGTGAAATGTATGAAGAATTGATGGAGAACAAAAAGCGAATATTGTTTTATATTCAAAATAAGATCAGTATTTTCAACGCTTGATGTAAAATTTAAGACAGATAAAAAAATAAAGAGAAGACCATTATGACGATAAATTTTTTTTTTGATTACTTTTTTCACCAGTCTCATCAGTATTTATCTCTTTCAAATCATGCGTCACTTGTTTCGTTATCAAACGCCCAGTCATAACCGCCTAGAAATAAGTCAATACACAAAAGTCTTTTTCATCCTATTGGCAATAGCTGCAGGCGCAATAGCAATTTGGATTTTAACAGGGCATGTGGAAAAAAAGTAGCAGATTGCTGCATGGGTCATCTGTGGGCTATTTGCTTTTCTTGCCAATACTTTCTTATTTTTGGCACGTAATTGGTATATCGAATTGCATGAAAATTGTGTTGTTTATAATCGAGGTGTTGGAAGGGATCGGACGATTTATTTTCATGAGATTACGAAATATCGCCATTTAGATATTTTAGGAAAACCCCATGTGCGAATATATAATCAGCAAGGTTGGAAGATTGATATTCCTTTCGCTTTTATTGAACAGCATCCATTAATGTATTGGATCGACTTGCATAAACCGCAGAGGCATTGAATTACACCTATGGCATTCAGCAACAGCATACATGTAAAGTGTACGCTATTTTATTATGATAAGCATTGTGAGATGGTCAATAGATACTGATCACATCCCACGAATATTCACGATATTATTACTGTCTGAGTCAACTAAAATATAGTCGTTATTAATTTTGTACCATTGTTGATTACGAGATGGCTTAGGTAGATTACTGTCTTTATAATCGACTTTATAACTATTACCACGATAATGTTGCGGCATGACATAACCTGTTTGCCATTTGTGTTGTTGCAAACGTTTTACACCACGTTCTTCACGTTCACGACGCTTTTCTTGAATATCATCGTCATCATAGTCACGTGCATTACGCCCACGATTTCCACGGTCGCCTTTTTCACCACGTTCATAACCACGATCATTGTCAAAATGAGGTCCTGCACTGGCGATTTGCATGTTCATCAGTGTCGATAAAGAAATGGCGATGATCGCTAAAATCTTTTTCATAGGAGCCCTCGCTTTTTTGAAGTGTTGTTTTTCACATCACTAATGTACTGTCAAATTGCAGAGAAACTGTGAAGAAAGTTCAGTTTTTCATTTAAAAATGCAGACATAATAAGAACATATTTCTGTTAATGATAAAAGCTCAAATTGGAAAGACTTGTTAAATAAGGGTTAAAGGCAAATTTAAAATTTGTGACGGAGTTCAATAAAGATGTAAGAAATTATGAAAATAAGTGAATTGATCACACTAAATTATCATTGCTTATCTTTTAAATGACAGAAAAAATTAATGCCACTGCTGCGTTATATTTTTTAAATAAGTTAAGGCAGTGCTGACATTTTCAGCCAGTTTTGCATCATTTAAAGCATCAATGAGTTCATTTGGAAGTTGCAATTCTTCAATAGAACGAATCATTTCAACTTTAAGTTTTTGATCTGTCATGTGTAGTTCCTTGCCATAAAATTGAGCTTGGAAAAAGGATAAATCAGATCTTTTGATTTGGAAAACTGAATATTATTGTAATATTGATTGGGTAAAGCGATTTTAAATAATGTGTTGTAGAAAGACGTATTGAATGAGTTTTAGCAACTCATTCAAAACTTAATACTAAATTTTAGTCTTGTGCATCAATACTTTGACCATTCATATCAAGACTGTCATCTCCCATTAAATAAAGATATGCAGGAAGAATCGCTTCTGGTGTAGGTAAAGTTTTTGGATCCTCAGCAGGGTAGGCTTTGGCACGCATTGCTGTACGTGTTCCACCTGGATTAATGCAGTTAAAACGAATATTTGGATAAGTACGTTCTTTAGCAAAAATTTGGCTGACAGCTTCTATGGCAATTTTAGAAACAGAATAAGCGCCCCATTCTGCACGTGCTTCACGACCAACCCCTGAGCTTGCAAATACTACAGAAGCATGTTCAGATTTTTCTAATAGAGGCAATAACTCTTGAGTTAATATAAATGGCGCACGTAAATTAACAGCCATGACATCATCCCAAACTTCTTCAGGATAATGTGCCAATTCAACACGCTCC
This sequence comes from Acinetobacter sp. R933-2, assembly GCF_030325485.1. Lineage (NCBI taxonomy): Bacteria > Pseudomonadati > Pseudomonadota > Gammaproteobacteria > Moraxellales > Moraxellaceae > Acinetobacter > Acinetobacter sp. R933-2. The sequence goes on along the minus strand of NZ_JACAIJ010000013.1, from coordinate 94,217 downwards.
CCTAAGATACCTGCATTATGCAAAATCCCATCCAAACGACCAAATTGCTGTTCCAGTGTATCTACTAAAAGCTCATAGTCACGTGCTGAAGCTGAAGAAAGTTGTAAGGGTAAAATTGCAGGTTGTGGTGCTCCCAAAGCTTCAATTTCATCATAGATGACCTCAAGCTTATTCAGCGTACGACCATGTAAAACCACTGTAGCACCATGCAGTGCATAACTGATTGCAGCAGCACGCCCAATTCCGTCCCCTGCACCTGTGATCAAAATGATTTTGTCTTTGAGTAAGTCTGAACGAGGTTGATATTCTGAATATTTCATGGGAGACCTCCTAATCATTGTTATTTATGATGATTTTTAAGTTACGCTGTGTTGTTTAATACCCACCAGTTTATTGAGCACTTGATGTAATTCAGAAACATTGCTGACAATATGATCTGCTTGCCATGCTGCTAAATTATCTTTGTGTTGCAAGGGTAGATAACCATACGCTGCTAAAATGGTATACATTTTTGCATTGCGACCTGCGTCAATATCTCTTGGATGATCACCTACATAAATAATCTGTTTTTCATCAATCTTCAAGTGTTTTGCAGCAAGATACATCGGTTCAGGATCAGGTTTTGTTTGTTTGACATCTTCAGGACAAACGAGAACTGCACAGCGCTCAGTTAAATCAAGTGCTTTGAGTAAAGCTTCGCTTAATCCACGTGGTTTATTGGTGACAATACCCCATGGAATATGGTGACTTTCTAAATCTGCCAAAAGTGGATACATGCCTGTAAATAAATCTGTATCTACTGCAATATCAGCGCCATATAAATCTAAAAATCGTTGGCGATGTGCTAAAAAAATTGGATCATCCACTTCAAGTTCAGGATAAACCAATTTCACCATGGCACGAGCGCCTTCAGATACTTGAGTACGAATCAGATCTGCATCAACAACGGCACGTCCTTCTGCACGGCACATCTCTTGAATGATGCGAATAAAGTCTGCTGCTGTATCAATCAATGTACCATCTAAATCAAATAGAACTGCTTGCATTAGACACCCTCATTGACTGTATAAACCATATAATTCACATCGACATTTGATGCAAGCCAGTAGTGTTTAGTCAATGGATTATAATGTAAGCCTGTCATATCTTTGAGTTTTAAACCTGAGGTACGGATGTCATGTGCAAGTTCAGAAGGCTTAATAAATTTATGATAATCATGCGTGCCTTTTTTCAAAAGACGAAGTACATATTCCGCACCAATGATGGCAAATAAATAGGCTTTTGGATTGCGGTTAATGGTTGAGAAAAATACTTGCCCATTGGGTTTAACTAATTTTTGGCAGGCTTGAATAATAGATGCAGGGTTAGGTACATGTTCTAGCATTTCCATACAAGTCACAACGTCATATTGACCTGCTTGTTCTTCTGCGAGTTGTTCAACAGGGATTTGTTTATATTCAATATTTTGAACATTTTCTTGCTCAGCATGTAGACGTGCCACATTTAAAGGCGCAGCACCCATATCAATACCAAGTACATCTGCACCACGACGCGCCATGCTTTCAGCTAAAATTCCACCACCACAGCCAACATCAAGTACTTTTTTACCTGATAAACCGCCTACACGCTCATCGATCCAGTTTAAACGAAGTGGATTGATTTGATGTAAGGGTCTGAACTCAGAGTGCTGATCCCACCATAATGCAGCAAGCGCTTCAAATTTAGCAATTTCCTGTGGATCAACATTAAGTTGCGACATATCAGTCACCTCTGAATAAATTGTTTTAATCAAAAATTAAGTTCAATTATGCTAGTGTACCGTTAATTATGAAAAAAGCGATGAATCGTGTAAAAAACTTCACAGAAGGAAAACGATTTTCCCATAATTGTTTTATAGTGAGTGCATAAGCTATACAAAACGAGTTCGAGGACAATAAAGTCAATGAAAAAATTTATTTTAGGTGGCATGACTGCAATGGTTATGGCATTTTCTGCAAATGCAATGGCGGCTGATTTTGTTGCAGGTAAAGATTACACCGTAGTACAAAACCCTGGTAAACCTGAAGTTGCAGGTAAAATTGAAGTACGTGAATTTTTTTGGTATGGGTGTCCACACTGCTTTAAGTTAGAACCTCATATGCAAGCATGGCTAAGAAAAATTCCAAGTGATGTGAATTTTATTCGTACACCAGCAGCAATGAATAAACTTTGGGAACAAGGTGCACGTGCATATTATGTATCTGAAGCATTAGGCGTACGTAAACGTACACATTTACCGTTATTCCATGCGAATGGTACTGGTCAGCAAATTTTACAAAAAGATGAATTTGCTAAGTTCTTTACCAAATATGGTGTACCTGAAGCAAAATTTAATAGCATGTATAATTCATTTGCAATCACTGCCAAAGTTTCACAAGCCAATAAACTTGCTCAACAATATCAATTAAGTGGTGTTCCAGCAGTTGTGGTAAATGGCAAATATGTTGTACAAGGTGAAGATCAAAAAGTAGTTCAAGTTGTTGAATACTTAATTAATAAAGAACGTAAATAATTTAACATGACAAAAAAAGACCTACATTATGTAGGTCTTTTTTTGTCAGAATTTTTCAGAAAATAATGCAAATTGAAGCTTTAAATACGGCTACTTTCCCAGTTTAAAATGCCTCTAAAAATTAAACGAATTTGTGTCACGGATTGTTTTTTAAAAAGCATTTTTTGTGACTCTAATTCAAGATCTGAGTATTGGCGGCTCAGGCTAAGCCATGACATTGCCCAAGTAAATGATGAGTTAATCAATAAACTTGTTAAAACATGTAAGTCCTGACTATTTTGAAAATGTTCAAAAAATTCTAATTTTTTTAATTCGCTGGTTAAATCTTCAGTTAAATAATTAATTTCGCGATTAATGGCAAGGCGTACAGCTTTTGATCCTCCCCATCGTTCAGCGATCATGAAAATCCATTGTTGTGGATTTTGCTCTACAGCTTCGAAAAAAGAGTCCATTGTTGTTTGAGTTTTCGCTTCAGGCAAAGCCAGACCTTGTCCGAGTTGATGGAGAACATTTTTAAGGTAAAGAGCAACTTGATCAACTAACTCTTTGCCTAACTCTTCCATATCTTGGAAATGTCGATAAAAAGCGGTTGGAACTAAACCTACTTCTCGTGCAACTTCACGCAAACTAATACTCGAAAATGAACGACCTGATGTGCTGAGTGTCAAGGCAGCATCAAGTAAAGCCTGACGACTTTGTTGTTTGCGCTCATCCCGTATCGACATGCTGTTATCCGAAGAAATTGATTGTGATGAGTTTATCAAAAATAAAGGGAAATTAAACGACGAATGTCAGTAAACACTTGTTGACTGAAATTAAAAATAAGTATAGCTTACAAACGTTCACTAAAAGAACACTTGTTCACTCAATAAATAGCAAGCACAAAGAGGAACGTTTATGAGTTATATCGCAACAGTGCAAGACGAGCAGTATCATCCTGAATGGATTCGTGAGGATTTTGTCGATTTTATCGCCGAAAAAATTAATCCTGTTTGGGCATGGAAAAAGATCAAAGCGACGATCATTAAAATTCGTGTCTTAAGTATTGGTTTTTATCAAATCCAATTACGCCCAAATCGTAATTTTAAGCATCGACAATTTAAGGCAGGACAAAGCATATTGGTGACTGTGGAAATTGCAGGAGTACGAGAACAGCGTAGCTATTCTATAGTGAAGTTACTTGAAAATGGTGACATTATCATTGCAGTGAAACAACAAGGTAAAGTGTCAAATGTCCTGACACAGTTAGCGTTTGGTAGCATTGTAGAATTATCACAACCGCAGGGTGATTTTGTTTTAGAAAATCATAGCTCACCGTTATTATTGATCGCTTCGGGGAGTGGTATCACCGCAATTTATTCTTTATTGCTTGAAGCTTTAAAAGACGAAAATCGTGCTGTAGATGTGATTTATTTTAGTCGTGATGAAGCATTTCATGCAGATTTAGAACAGCTTTCTCAACAAAATTCACAGTTTAATTATCATTATATCAATACTCTACAGCAGAAAAAGCATTTAACCGTAGAGCTATTGGACAGTTTAGTACCTGACTTTCAACAACGTCAAAGCTATGTCTGTGGTTCTACAACCATGATGCAAAGTGCCAATGATATTTTTCAAGATTTGAATATCAGTGAGCGTTTAAAGCAAGAGTATTTTCAGATTGCTGTAGATGAAAGTTTGGAAGCGCAACCTGTGACTTTTATACGTTCTCAGCAAGAGTTTGAAGCGAAATCAAGTTTGCTTGAAAGTGCCGAAAAAGCAGGTTTAAGACCGACACATGGCTGTCGTATGGGCATGTGCAATACCTGTACCTGTACGAAAGTCAGTGGTTCAACCCAAAATATGCTGACAGGTGAGATCAATCATGATGCCAATACACAAATTAAGTTATGTATCAGCCAAGCAGTGAGTCCTGTGGTGATCAATCTCTAAGTTGCAGATATTTCTAAATCATCAATATCTTTAAACCCATTTAAAAGATGTAAACAATTTTTCGGCAGACCCAATCTTGCTAAAGGAAAATTGTTGCCAAAATTTAGTAACAGTCCTTAAAAATTGGACTGTTCAGGAGTAAAAATAATGAATATGTCAGTGAATTTTTCAAACAGTAAATCAAAACATTTAAACCCTGAACAAACAGCAGAATTTGGTCGCCGTGTGGATGAAATCCGTCGTGAAGTGATGGAAAATTTGGGCGAGCAAGATGCTAAATATATTTATAAAATCCGTAACTTTGTGCGTTATAGCGAGATCGCTTCTCGTGCTATGTTGATGTTTGGCGGTTGGATTCCACCTGTTTGGGTGATGGGTACAGGTTTATTGGGCATTTCCAAAATTGTGGAAAATATGGAACTCGGTCATAACGTGATGCACGGTCAGTTTGACTGGTTAAATGATCCAAGTTTAAATGGTGCAAATTATGACTGGGATACCATGGCAACGGGTGATGACTGGAAATATACCCATAATTATGTGCATCACACCTATACCAATATTGTTGGGAAAGACCATGATGTGGGTTATGGTTTGCTTCGTGTGAGTGAGTCACAAAAGTGGGAGCCACGTTTCTTGTTTAATATCCCGTTGGCGATTCAGTTGATGGTGTTTTTTGAATGGTATGTGGGTGTGCAAAATCTGCATTTGGAAGATGCATTGATTTATAAAACCAAAACCTGGAAGCAAGTTTGGGCAGATGCGACCAAGTTCCGTAAAAAAGCGCGTCGTCAGATTTTAAAAGATTATGTGTTTTTTCCTGTGATTGCGGGTCCAAATGCTTTGCCTGTTTTTGCGGGCAATGCGATTGCCAATGTGATCCGTAGTTTGTGGTCTTCAGCGGTGATTTTTAATGGTCATTTTACTGAAGATGCTGAAACTTTTGAGCCTGATAATACTGAAAATGAAACGCGTGCTGAGTGGTATTTGCGTCAGATTCGTGGTTCGAGTAACTTCACAGGCACAGATTGGTTGCATATTTTAAGTGGAAATTTGAGCCATCAAATTGAGCATCATTTATTCCCAGATATGCCTGCCAATCGTTATGCAGAAGTGGCACCGAAAATTCAGGCTTTATGTGCTGAGTATGGCATTAACTACAATGAAGCAAATTTTGTTCAGCAGTTTGGTAGTGTGTGGGTACGTTTAGCCAAATGTTCTTTGCCTAATAATATGACCACTAACATCACACAATCTTTGGCAAAGGTGAAAGGAATTTTTGCTTAAACATTTGCATGTTGGCGCTACTTTTATGGAATAGTGTAAAAACTATTCCATCGTTATTTAAACTGTTTCGATATATCTTTCTTCAACATGTAAATAGTTTAATTCGTGCTCAGCAGTACCAGAAGAAATAAAACTATTTTGCATTTTTAATAATAAATTATAGCTTTCGCAATAAATATCATTATAGAAATTAATTAAATCTTGGTTTTTAAGATTTTTTAAACTTGACTTGAGTTCTTCAAAAATCATGATTTCGATTTTTTCAATAAAACTCTTTCGTGTATGTTCATTATTCTGAAAATAGAGATGTTTAATAGGCTCATCTATTCCTTGAATTAAGCTCATTTCAAAAACAATCATTTCAACTATTGGTTATATTTAATTGTTTGAAAATTTAATGTATTTAAATTTAAAATAAAAGATTGATTTTTTTAAAACAACGACTTCTATATCAAAAATATATAAATATTTGTAAAAAATAATATTCAATTTAAAATGACTTAAACCTGAGTTTTGTTAAATTTAAATATAATTTTTTGTATAAATATATTTGAGTTTTCTGAATTTTTTTAATATTTTTTATTTTAAATTAAAATGTGATGTATTTAACATTTTATTATTTTAAAAATAATGATTATTTATGAAAAATAATAAAAAAGGTAAAATAAAAACAGCAAACTTGGTTGATTTACATCACAACAAACTGGCGCTATAACATCTTGTTTCGTTGAAAAACACTTACTTGTAACAAAACCATCTTGATTGCATCTGCTATACTTATGCACAATTATTTTAGTCAACATTAGGACGAATTATGCGTATCGACCAACGTACATTAGATCAATTACGTGATGTGAAAATTACCCGTAATTATACGCGTTATGCAGAAGGTTCTGTATTGGTTGAATTTGGTCATACAAAAGTGTTGTGTACTGCAAGTATTGATAACTCAGTACCACGTTTCTTAAAAGGAAAAGGGCAAGGCTGGGTGACTGCTGAGTATGGTATGTTGCCGCGTTCTACACATACACGTAGTGATCGTGAAGCCGCACGTGGTAAACAAAGTGGTCGTACTCAAGAAATTCAACGTTTAATTGGTCGTAGCCTACGTGCGATGGTTGACTTGAAAAAACTGGGTGAAAATACCATTACGATTGACTGTGATGTGATCCAAGCGGATGGCGGCACACGTACAGCATCGATTACTGGCGCAGCAGTTGCACTCATTGATGCGATGAATATTCTACTTGAACAGAAAAAAATTAAACAAGATCCATTAAAAGGGCTTGTTGCTGCAATTTCTGTTGGCATTTATAAAGATGAAGTTTTACTCGATCTTTGCTATGAAGAAGATTCAAACTGTCAAACCGACTTAAATGTTGTGATGACCCAAGCTGGTGAATTTATTGAAATTCAAGGTACAGCCGAAGACAAACCATTTACACGTGTACAGTGTAATGCAATGCTAGAAATGGCTGAAAAAGGTATCCAAGAGTTAGTGAAAAAACAACAAGAAGCTTTGGGCTGGTAAGCACTTTTTAGCCTAAATATATAACGCATCTTCGGATGCGTTTTTTATTGTCCATTCAAAAGCTTAATGGAATTGAAACCAAAGCATCACCAAACTGTCATGGGCTTTGTATTGACTAACAGCTTCTTTGAAATACGGAAATGGTCAATGAAAAGTTTATTTTTAATTTTAGCCACAAGCTGCTGTTTAATGCTCAGTGGATGTAATGACGATAATGACAGTGATTCAAGCCAAACGCCAAATCCACCTGTGTCAAATTGTAAAATGCACTGTGCACCATAATAAAAATTAAGGATATTGAAGATGAATCGTCGTGATTTTTTAATAAATACAAGTAAAACAATGTTTGGTGCGGCAGCTTTAGCAAGTTTCCCAATGAGTATTCAAAAGGCGCTCGCAATTGATGCCAAGGTAGAAACAGGCACAATTCAAGATGTCAAACATGTCGTTATTTTAACGCAAGAAAATCGTTCATTTGATAACTATTTTGGTACCTTAAAAGGTGTACGTGGCTTTGGTGATCGCTTTACTATTCCACTGTCAAATGAGCGTAAAGTTTGGCAGCAATATGATAAAGATCAGAATAAAGTATTGCCTTATCATTTAGATAGTCGTTTAGGCAATGCTCAACGTGTCAGTGGCACACCACATTCATGGAAAGATGGACAAGATGCGTGGGACGCTGGACGTATGGGCGATTGGGTGAAGCATAAACAACCTCAATCGATGGGATATTTTAAAAAAGCTGAAGTCGAGTTTCAGTTTGCTTTAGCAAATGCTTTTACTTTGTGTGATGCGTATCATTGTGCGATGCATGCAGGAACAAACCCAAATCGAAAATTTATTTGGACAGGAACCAATGGACCTACAGGTGCAAATGTTGCGAGTGTGGTCAATGAATTTGATGGTCTTGGTCCTTCGAGTGCAGGTTATGATTGGGTGACTTATCCTGAACGTTTGCAACAGGCAGGTGTGTCATGGAAAGTTTATCAAGGCATGCCAGATAATTTTACCGATAATCCACTGGCGGGTTTTAAACAATATCGTCGTGCGAATGAATTGTCAGGGCAACCTGTCAGTCATAGTGATGTCATTAGCCCAGCTTATGATGAAAAAATTGATGCAACACAGCCTTTATATAAAGGGATTGCCAATACCATGCCAGATGGTGGTTTTTTTGCGGCATTAAAAGACGATATTGCACAAAAGAAATTACCACAAGTCAGTTGGGTTGTTGCACCAGCGACATATAGTGAACACCCTGGACCTTCAAGCCCTGTACAAGGTGCATGGTATATTCAAGAGCTATTAAATGCATTAACTGAGAATCCAGACGTCTGGAGCCAAACTGTACTCTTGGTGAATTTTGATGAAAATGATGGTTACTTCGATCATATGCCATCACCAAGTGCGCCTTCTCGTAATGAAACAGGACAATTACAGGGTAAAACGACTTTAACCAATGCTCAGCTTTCGTATGAGTATTTTGACCATAAAGCAATTGCGGATTCAAAATCACAACCTCAACCTGATGGTCGTGTTTATGGACCGGGTGTTCGCGTCCCTATGTATGTCATTTCTCCATGGAGTCGTGGTGGATGGGTGAACTCTCAAGTCTTTGACCATACTTCTGTGATTCGTTTCTTAGAGGAACGTTTTGCTGTCAAAGAACCAAATATCAGCCCATATCGTCGTGCAGTCTGTGGCGATTTAACCAGTGCATTTAATTTTAAAACACCAAATATCTCTGCTCTACCTGAGTTAGCAGGCAAAAAGAGTAAAGAGCAAGCTGATGCTATTCGTCAGGCACAAGCTGCATTGCCTCAAGTGGTACGCCCAATAGATGCATTATTTCCTGTGCAAGAACAAGGCATTCGTCCTTCTAAAGCTTTACCTTATATTTTACATACCAGTGCAAAAGTAGATGTGTTAGGACAAACTGTAAAATTAATGTTCTCTAACACTGGTACGCAAGCGGCAGTATTCCATGTTTATGACAAATTAAATTTAACTGCAATTCCAAAGCGTTATATGGTAGAAGCAGGCAAACAGTTAGAAGATGTTTGGCATACGCTAAATGGACAATATGATTTGTGGGTGTTAGGACCAAATGGTTTTCATCGTGCTTTTATTGGCGATTTAACTGAAACTGCTCAAACAGAAAGTTTGCCTGAAATACGTGTATGCGTAGAAGAATGTAGCTATAAGCTCTATTTAAAAGTCAGAAATGACGCTGCTAAAGCAACAAAATTGCGCGTCACAGCCAATGCCTATTTGCCCAATAAAACATGGGAAATTGAAACAAATGCGACAGAGCAAGAGTTAATTTTGGATATGACAGAATTTGGCGGATGGTATGATTTTACGGTAAGTATGCCAACAGATTCTCGTTATAGTCGTCGTTTTGCGGGACGTATTGAAAATAACAAAGATTCTATCTCTGATCCTTATATGGGGTTTAATGGGTAGTTTTGTATTTAAAAATAAGGCATTACATGGTTGAAAAATGCCTTATTTTTCTAACTTTGCTATAAAATAAAAACTTAAATTTACATTTTTCCTTATAGACCACCTTGAAGATACAACCGAATCTTTAAAAAAATGTCATGTTTATCTTTTAGTGTTGTAGATCATAAAAGATAAAGTTTTGAGGTTTTATGAATTTATTAATTATTGCTTTGATGGTCGTTACTTTTGTGTTGATGACAATTGCACCACAGGCAGAAAACTCAGATGACACATTACAAACCCAAAAAAACCAATCGACTCAACCCAACAAAAGCAAGCAGACTGATGTAGAGGGCTGAGTAGAAAAGTGCACTTTGCATAAACTCATTTTAATCCTGCCGTTGCAGGCTTGATTTTAAACTTTCATAACTAAAGTTTTTACCATCTAAAATATCTAGGTTTAAATCTTTATAATCTTGCAATTGCTGTACAGCATTATCACAATGTTGAGTGGTGTAATTGCCTGTTTTATGGATAGCACTATAGCAAGTATTCACTTTTTGGATAAACTTATAATAGGGTGACAGTGGAATATTCGCTGCTGCTAAAACACGTGGTGCAAGAAAATGTGCAGGAATAAACGGTTCTGCCCATTGTTTTTTGTTGATTGGAAAACTGCTCCAAATGGCTAAAGGTGTTTCATAAAAACGCACATCATTTTTCTCGGTTTTGGCTTGTTCTGAACCCCAAAAGCTATATTCATCATAAACATTTTGTAAGTTAGGCAAGTGATCACCAAAGAAAATTACAATACTTGGGCGTTCTAATTGTTTGGTATATTCAAGCAAAGTTTTTAAATGTTGATCGGCACGTTGCATACCAGACAAATAGGTATTTAAAGCACGTTTGGAAGCGTCTGAAATACCCGATTTGCTAATGTTAAAATTATTGGCTCCAAAACGATCATCATTATACATCGGATGATTTTCAACACTAATTGCATAAATAAATTGTGGTCGATCTTGTTGTTTGAGTTGTTGTTGAATGCTGTTATAAATTAAATCGTCATTTGCCCAACCTGCTTGATTAATATATTTACCACGATCAGCAGCACTCACCATATTTTCAATCGAAGTAAATTGGTTAAAACCTAAATTTTGATAAACACTGCTACGGTTATAAAAATATTTACCATTATTATGCATGGCTGTCGTGTTATAACCCAAGCTATTTAAATACATCGGTAATGAATAAGTTGGACGTTTTAGTTTTGCAACATAAGCCAACTGATTCTGATTTAAATAAGTATTTAAACTGGTTAAGACTTCAAATTCGACATTGGCTGTACCACCACCAAAACTAGGGGAGAGTAGTTTGCTGACCTGATTTTTTTGAATGGTGGGGGTAATATTTTTAGGAATACTCTTGTCGAGCTGAGTTGCATCCCAGTGAGATTCACTCATGACAAAAATAATATTCGGTAATACTTTTTCTGGGTCTGCTTGGTGTTGAGGTTTATTTTCAGCTAAAGCTTCTGATGTTGCTAAGATATTTTGAATTCTAGCTTCAGGAATTGTCGCAGTATTTGAAACTTTGGCTTTAATATCATCAACTGTTTTTGAAAAGAAAAAAGCACTAAAACCTAATTGTTTAATATTCATATGATCGCCTACCCAATCTCCACGTGTATTGGGTAAGTACATACGATATTTACATAAACTTGGTTTTTGTTTGCCTGAGCATACCTGACTAAAATTATTACTAAAATTTGCCGTAATAAAAAAGCTCAGAATTGAAATAGACAAAACTGCATTTGCCCAAAGTAGGGTATTTTTTTCAGTTTGCTCTTTACGATATAGCCAAAACATTAAGGCAATAAAAAGCAGTAACCCTGTAAAAAAAGTAATTTTTAATAAAAAAGGCGAAGCAATGAATGTTTCTTTTGCTAATAAAAAATCGCTAGGAATAAGACTTGCTGACAAATACTGTTCTTTTTTCACATTGATAAAGGTCAGCATAAAAATTAAAAACTGACTGACTAAAATTGTGGCAAAAGTTCGTCTAAAAACCAGATAAATCAGGCTAATCAGTGCGTAATTTAAAAAAACAGAAAAACCATATTTATAAAGGCGTAATTCTCGATAAGCTTCGGGTAAAGCCCAAAACCTTTGAATATTTTCTTGATAGAGAAAAAAAGCCAATACAGATACAAAAGCCACAATTAAAAAAAGGACTTGTTGTCTTAAAGTCTTCATTTGCAGAGATTAAGCTTGATAAGAGAAGGCTTGCAATTATAGGCTTGAGGGATAGGTTTTGAAAGTTTTAAGGCGCTTAAATTGTAATCAAAATACCATTTTATTCCCCCTTTTACTTTAAATAACTAAAAGAGGGAATATGTTTGAATTATTGCCTGTTAAGCATTAAAACGCATAGATAAATCAATGGCTTTGACATCTTTGGTGAGTACGCCCATTGAAATATAATCTACACCTGAAGTTGCAACTTCACGTAAATTATCAATGGTAATATTACCCGATGCTTCTAATTTACAGCGTCCTGCAACATGTTTAACGGCATCAATCATTTGCTGTTGGCTAAAATTATCTAACATGACAATATCAGCTTTGGCTTCAAGTGCTTGATTGAGTTCTTCCCATGTTTCGACTTCGACTTCGACTGGTTTATTCGGTGCAATTTGATGTGCTTTAGCAATTGCTTGTGCAATGCCACCTGCTGCCATGATGTGATTTTCTTTAATTAAAAAGGCATCAAATAAACCCAAACGATGATTTTTCCCACCACCCACTGCAACGGCATATTTTTGTGCAATACGAAGACCCGGTAAGGTTTTACGTGTATCGAGTAATTGAGTGTTTAAGCCTTCAAGTTGTTTGACATAATCAGCAGTTTTAGTGGCTACTGCCGATAATGTTTGCACAAAGTTGAGCGCTGGACGTTCTACAGTAAGTAGGCTACGTGCTGAACCTGCCAGTTTAAATAATATTTCATTGGCTTGGACGAGATCACCATCATTTTTAAGCCATGTAATTTGTACATTTGGATCATAAGCTTGAATCAGAGCATTTACCCAAGGTTGACCCGCTAAAACCATCGTTTCACGTGTGATGATCGTTGCAGTCGCTTGCTCATCTTCAGGTGTGAGTAGGGCAGTGATGTCTGCGTCGCCCACATCTTCTTGTAATGCTTGTTGTATATTGATGTGGATCGATTGATCAAGCAAAGACTGAGGTATACTCATAAATTCCCTATATTCGCTCTTAAAAATTGTGCAATATATTAGCACTGTCCTTTAACAATAGGATAAGTTTTTATTTGACCTTGTTCAGCGTAAACTATCGTACCAAATGCATCCAATGCTTGAATGATTGATAATAGGAATGTTTATGCAAGCAACACCATTTCAAGTGGTTGATGGGCAACTTTTGGGCGCTCGACAAGTAGCTTCTCCCAATTTTAATCAGCGCCCCGAACAGACAGAAATTCAACTGATTGTGATTCATAATATTAGTTTGCCACCTTCACAATTTGGTGGTGGATATATTGAAAAATTTTTTCAAAATCAACTCGATTGGTCAGTGCATCCATATTTTCAAACCATTGAGGGTATGCAAGTTTCAGCACATTTACTGATTTTAAGAACAGGTGAAGTACTACAATTTGTCAATTTTAAAGATCGGGCTTGGCATGCAGGACGTTCAAGTTACTTGGGTAAAGTAGAGTGTAACGATTACTCTATTGGCATTGAGCTTGAGGGAAGTGATGATCTAGATTTTGAGAAAAATCAATATGATGTGTTGGCTCAAGTCGTGGCAGTTTTACAACGGGCTTATCCTAAAACCGATCAGCATTTGGCTGGGCATTCTGATATTGCACCAAAGCGAAAAACGGATCCTGGTCCACATTTTCAATGGAATGAGTTTAGAACATTGCTACATAAGCAAAAACAATAAATCATTCATGATTTAACAACGATATTTATTTTGAGTTTCTTTACAATAACGACTTTATTTTAATTGGGTGAATGCAATGGCGCTGTGGCGATCCACCTTTATTGTCAGTTCGATGACAATGCTGTCCCGAGTATTAGGACTTGTCCGAGATATGGTTTTATTAAATGTCTTTGGTGCAGGTAAGGATTTTGACACCTTTGTGGTTGCATTCCGTATCCCCAATTTCTTTCGGCGGCTGTTTGCGGAAGGCGCATTTTCCCAAGCATTTATTCCAATTTTAACAGAATATAAAACTACAAAATTACATGCCGAAGTTCAGATCTTAATTAGTCGTGTTTTTGGCTGTTTACTGACGGTGATGTCATTGCTGACATTATTTTGTATGATTGCAGCGCCTGTGATTTTGTATGTTTATGCACCTGGTTTCCATGATGATCCTGCTAAATTTGATTTAGCTGTCGATATGTTTCGTTTAACCATTCCATATTTAATGTTTATGTCACTGACAGCATTTGCGAGCAGTATTTTAAATAGTTATGGTTCATTTTCGACACCTGCATTTGCACCTGTTTTGTTGAATGTTGCTATGATCGCAGGGGCATGGTGGCTTGCTCCATATATGGCTGAACCGATTATGGCGTTGGGTTGGGCAGTGGTTGCGGCAGGAATTTTACAACTTGCGATTCAAATTCCTGAATTATGGCGCAAAAAACTACTGATTCCACCAAAAGTTGATTTTAAACATGAAGGTGTGGAACGCATTTTAAAATTAATGTTGCCTGCGCTTTTTGGTGTATCAGTCACACAAATTAATTTATTGCTCAATACCATTTGGGCATCGTTCATGCAAGATGGCTCGGTGTCTTGGTTATATAGTGCTGAGCGAATGACAGAGTTACCATTGGGCTTAATTGGTGTTGCTATTGGTACTGTTATTTTGCCTTCTTTGTCGATGAGCAAAGCACAGCAAGACCAAGAAAAATTTAGAAAAATGTTAGACTGGGCAGCTCGTGTTATTGTTTTAGTGGGTGTGCCTGCAAGTATTGCACTATTTATGTTATCTACTCCAATTATTCAAGCGCTTTTCCAACATGGTGCTTTTGATGTGCGTGATACACAAATGACAGCTATGGCGTTGCAATGTATGAGCGCAGGGGTATTGGCATTTATGTTAATCAAAGTTTTTGCACCTGGTTTTTATGCGATTCAAGATACCAAAACACCTGTACGTGTTGGCTTAATGGCTGTTGCAGCCAATGCAATTTTAAACGTTGTTTTTATTGGAATTTTTAAACTCATAGACTGGCATGCTGAACATATGGCACTTGCCATTGCATCTTCAGGTTCTGCATTGGTGAATGCGGGTATGCTGTATTTTTATTTACATAAACGTAATATTTTCCGTTTTGGAGCGCATTGGAAAAAGCTATTTATTCAATTTCTTATTGCCAATATCAGTATGGTCGCTGTGCTTTGGTATGCTTTAACTTGGTATGATGACAGTGTTGCACAATGGATTCGCATCCTTGAAGTCGTAGGGCTTTGTGTAGCAGGTGTGTTGGCTTATGCGATTGGTTTATTTGCAAGTGGTTTTAGACCACGTCATCTTAAGCACTAAATAAAGATAATAGACAATAAAAAACATCGCAATTTGGCGATGTTTTTTTATTTAAGTCATTTTTTAAGGTAAAACTTTTAATAATTCTACATCAAAAATCAGTGTGCTATTTGGACCAATGGCATCGCCTGAACCAATTTCGCCATATGCTAATTTTGCAGGAATGAAAAAGCGATATTTGGCACCTTCTTGCATGAGTTGTAAACCTTCTGTCCAACCTGCAATGACTTGGCTGACTTGAAATTCAACAGACTGGTTACGCGCAATTGAGCTATCAAAAACAGTACCATCTAATAAACGACCTTCATAATTGACGGATACTTTAGATTTCGCTGAAGGTTTTTTGCCCTGACCTGCTTGTAAAACTTGATATTGCAAACCTGATTTTGTACTGATAACACCTGATTTTTTTGCATTTTCAGCTAAAAAGGTTTCACCTAACTCGGTATTATTCTGAGCGACTTGCTGAAACTCAATCAGTTGTTTCGCTTCGCTTTGCTGTTTGTATTGGGCTAATGCTTTTGCCATTTCCTCATCAGTTAAACTGGCTTTTTGTCCAATAGAGCCTTGTTTTAAACCTTGAATGAATGCATCTAAATTAATATCTTTAAGTGTATCCGCATTTGTTCTACCCATGACATAGCCGTAGCTATAACCAAGTTGGTCTTTCTGAGAACTTTTGTTGTTAATATTTGCGGCATGACCTGCATGATACGTCATGAGTAAACCGATTAATATAATACTTTTTTTCATCATATCTATCCAAAAAAGGAGAGCAAATGCTCTCCTTTACTGATTTATTTTACTTTAATTAATTCAACATCAAAAATTAAGGTACTATTTGGTGGAATGGTACCAGGAACACCTTGTTCACCATAAGCCAGTTTAGATGGAATATATAATGTGGCTTTTCCACCTTCTTTTATTAATTGTAATCCTTCAGTCCAACCAGGAATAACTTGATTTAAAGGAAACTCAATTGGTTCGCCACGATCATACGAACTATCAAAGACTTTTCCATCAAGTAACTGACCTTTGTAGTGTACGGTCACCACGGATTCTGCAGTGGGTGCTTTACCATCACCTTGCTTAGTGATTTTGTATTGCAGCCCCGAAGCTGTGGTTTTTACACTTTCTTTTTTAGCATTTTCAGCTAAGAAATTATCACTTTGAGAAACGCTTGCTTTCGCATCAGCAAGTTGCTTTGCCTGCACTTCTTTTTGGAATTCAGTATAGGCAACTTGTAATTCTTCATCTGTAAATAAGCGTTCTTTTTTCGCATGTGCATCACGAATACCGCTGATAAATGTATCAACATCAACTTCAGCAGGTGTTTGACTTGCAACTTCATAACCTAAAGCATAGCTAATTTTTTCTACAGGTTTTGCAGTTTTAGAAATGCTACTTTTATTTACATCAACAGGGTGTTGAGTTGCATAATACACAGGAACAAGTGCAGCACCGCCTAATAATACAGCAACAGCGATGGGTAAGGCTTTACTCATGATATTTCCTAAAAATTTTTATCTTACAAGAGCTAATCATATAAATTATAGCTTGAACTACCAAAGCATATAATGTCTTACACTAAAACGGTATCTATATTCGTGTAAATCAACCAAAAATATACAGGGTTTTTAAATTAAAAATCCAGATCAAAAGATCTGGATTTTCATTATTTTATAGATTAATCATCTTTTTGTGCTGTATAGCTATAAGCATAATTATAACCATAACTGTAGCCACCTGAAGCTCGATTAATATCATTTAGAATAATACCATTTACTTTACTGCCTGCTTGCTCAAAGCGATTTATAGTCAGTTCAAGCTCTTTAATTTGAGTTTTTGCATAACGTGCAACCACTAAATTTACGCCTGCATATTGTGAAATAATAATACCATCTGTAACGGCTAAAACAGGTGGTGTATCTAAAATAATATGATCATATTGCTGAGAAAGTTGCTCTAACAATTCTTTAAATTGTGTAGAACTCAGCATTTCAGATGGATTATTCTGGTTTTTACCACGTGCAATAAAATCCAAATTATCGACTTGGGTTTTAAAGACTGTTTGTGCCAGTGTACTTTGACCACTGAGGAGTTCTGTTAAGCCAGGTGTGGTATCACGATTAAAATATTTATGTAAATAACCACGACGAATATCGGCATCAATTAATAAAACACGTTTATTACCTTGAGCAAAAATAGTTGCAAGGTTTGCCGAAATAAATGATTTACCGACTTCAGGTGCAGGACCTGAAATTGCAATGACATTATTTTTAGCATTTGCTAATGAAAAATGAATCGTGGTACGGATGCTACGTAAACTTTCAATGGCAATGTCATTGGTATTTTTAACCGCAAGAATAGGAATAGATTTCTTTTTCTTTAAAATTTGAATACGGCTTTCTTGTACAGGAGAACGAGGTACAGTGGCATAAACAGGTAAATCTAATTCATTTTCAATTTGAGTTGAATCTTTAATTCCTGTGTGCATTAAATTACGTAATAATGCAATGAGTACCCCAACAAAACCACCCACAAAAATAGATAGAATCAGAATCACTAATTTACGAGGCGCAATAGGTTTAATGGGCTCAGCGGCCGTATCAATAATACGGACATTACCAATTTCACCCGCTTCAGCAATTTTTAATTGTTGATAGCTATTGAGTAAAGAAGTATATAGTTCACTATTTACTTTTACATCACGATAAAGTTGTAAATATAAGCGTTGAGTTTCAGGTAGACGTTTTAAAGCCTGATTGAGTTCATTGGCTTTTTTATCAATAGTGGCTAACTGAGCATTAATTTCAGCCATTAATGGATGACTAGCGGTATATTTTGCAGAAAGTTCAGCTTGTTTCTGTTTTAACTCAATACGTGTTTTTTCTAATTCAACATTTTGTTTGAGCATTAACTCAGATTCTTGCGTGACATCAATAGTGTTGTATTGTTCACGGAATTTATTGAACTTGATTTCAGATTCTTCAAGCTGTTTTTTCAGTTCAGGTAACTGTTTATCTAAGAATTTGAGTGTTTGTTTTGACTCTAAAGTTTTACGTTCAATATTTTGTGCATGATATACATGTAAAATATTATTTAAAACCTCAGTAATATGTTGTTTGTCTTGACCTTGGTAATTCAGTCCAATGACACCCGTTAATTTACCTTTTTCAGCAACAGAATAATCAGCATTTAAAGAAGTTACGGCAGCAGGTAAAGATTGTTTAACCAATGTAAATGTTTGCTTAAATGGAGCTTTACTGTCTATGTTGATATTCCAGCCATTTGACTGGTTGGGTTGATTTAATTTACCCGTAAAAAGAACTTTTTCTTTTTCAATATCAATTAACTTAAACTGTTGAGGTACTGTCAAATCTAAAGTTAGGGCTTTATTTTGATAAGCCAGTGGCACATCAAATTGCTTAATTAAAAAATTGGACTGATTTTTTTGGTAAAATACGCCGTCTTTACGATAATCTAATAAGATGTCATCTTGTGTGAGTAAGCGATGTAATTTGCTGTCTTCGTCATCATGGATTCGAATATTGAGATTCAAGTCTTGAATAACTTGCCCTAATACCATACGAGATTTTAAGATCTCAATTTCAGCTTGCGCTGGAGATTTTTGATCGACAACAGAAGATAAATCACCTAAAAGTGCAGCTGCACCTGCTCCTTTACTGTCCTCAACCTGAACTAAAGCATCTGTTGAATATGTATTTGGAGTAACACGTAGGTAGAGTAATGCACAAATCAAACTTAAAATTACACAAAGGGCAATCACTTTCCATTGAGCAATTAATGAAAAAAATAACTCTTTTAAGTCGATCGTATCATCATTCGTTTTTGAATTTTGGTTCATATGACTACAACTAATTTAAATTTAAAGATGTGATTGCCAATCAGTGACATAACGTTGAATATTATTGCATGTCTCAATAAAAAATGCTTGATCATGCTTATATGGGTCAGGCACATTAATATTCTGCCAATGCCCTAACATAAACACTTTACCTTTAGCAAAAGGCCAAGTTTGTTCAATATGTTTTTGCTGATTATGACTCATGACTAAAATTAAATCGGATTTTTTGATTAATTGTGCATTAATTTGCTTGGCAATATGTCCACGCATATCGATGCTTTGATCATCCATGCAAGCGATTGCTTTCTCATCTGCAGGATGTCCAACCATCGCAGATAAGCCAGCAGATTCGATATGTAGGTCAGGATGAGCATTTTTTAAAAAATACTCAGCCATAGGGCTACGACAAATATTACCCACACAAACGACAAGAATATTTTGAATTTTCATTATTGCCCTAAACGATCAATGTTATATAAAGCATTAGAGAAAGGAATAATTTGGTTAATGACACGTTGCCAACGTGTTAATCCAGTCGCATCTACATAAACGATATCATTTTTTTGCATTGCAAATTGGTTCGCTAAAGCAAAATTACCAAAACTACTCAGATTTAATTGGTAGACCGTAGATGCTTTAGTATTTAAATCTGTACGCATCACATAAATGCGTGCTGCACTTGCAGAGTTTGGATTAATACCGCCACTTTCACCTAGAACATCGCTTAAAGTCATACCTTGATCACGTAAATTCACAGCTTGAGTACGACTAGACTCACCTAATACATAAAGCTTTTGATCTTGTTTAGCATTCACAAAAATAGTGTCATTTGGTTGAATGAGAAGATTATGTAAAGATAAACCCTGCTTTTCTAAAGTAATGGTATTTAAATTATAAGTTTGCCCATTACGAATTAATTGAATATTCGTATTATCACCTGTTTGGGAGTTTATACCACCTGCTTGTCCTAAAGCAGTATAAATACTAATGGGTTGATCATTTAAAGTGTATTGTCCACTTTTCATCACCTGACCATTTACAAAATAGCGTTTTCCTTCATAAGCTAAAACACGCACAACAACATCTGGTGTTTTGAGATAACGAGCAAATAAACTACGCATCTCTTTATTGATTTGTGAAAGAGTTTTACCTGATGCACGGTATGAACCAATTAAAGGCGCTTGAATATAACCATTTTGATCAATACGATAACCATTGGCTAATACAGAAGTATCATTGGTCATTTGGGTTACAGGGGGGGTGATTTCTGGATAAGCCCAAAGCTGAATAGATAAAATATCCCCTGAGCTTAGGCGATAGATTGTATTTTGATGATGAAATAATGACGCTACATTTTGAACCGATTGGTCAAGACTACCTATTTGACTTGGCAAAGTATTTTGAGTGAGCTGAACGACATTGAGTTCTGCACCTTGATCAGTTTGATATTGTCCTTGGTCTGGAACATCATAGGTTTGTAAACCAGAAGTCATTGCACAGCCAGTAAATAAAAATGAAACTGCTAAAAAAAGTGAGGTGCGTGGATACTTCACATTCAAAACCCTTAATTGTATTAAATTGTAACTTAGAATTACCTTATGCCTTAAATTGTATGCTATTACGAATAAAATTCCTACTAGACTTAATTATCATAAATATAATTAATACATAAAACTGAGTGATTTTAGTTAAAAACATGTAATTTTAGTTAATATTTAATGTAATTTCCTTTAGAATACCGTTTTTGTTTTATATAACTAACTGGATTAGAACCAGCCTCAGGATTTAAAAAGCATGCTTCAACTTGAACAACTAAAGATAGCAATAATTGGATTAGGCTATGTCGGTTTACCATTAGCAGTAGAGTTCGGGAAAAAAACCTCTGTGATTGGTTTTGATATTTATCAAAAACGTATTGATGAATTGAAAAGTGGTCAAGATCATACTTTAGAAGTCAGCCCAGAAGAATTAAAAACAGCAAAATATCTTTCTTATAGTGCTGATTTAGAAGATTTAAAAAGCGCAAATTTTTATATTGTCACCGTTCCAACACCAATTGATCATGTGAATCGTCCAGATTTAACACCACTGCAAAAAGCAAGTGAAACACTTGGCAAAGTGATTTCCAAGGGTGATATTGTTGTTTATGAATCAACTGTATATCCAGGCGCAACAGAAGAAGTTTGTGTTCCAGTTCTAGAAAAATTTTCAGGTTTAAAATTTAACGAGGATTTTTTTGTGGGCTATAGCCCAGAACGTATTAACCCAGGTGATAAAGTTAATACACTAACTAAAATTAAGAAAATTACTAGTGGTAGTACACCAGAAGTTGCAGACTTTGTAGATACTGTATATCAAAGTATTATTACTGCTGGAACACATAAAGCATCAAGTATTAAAGTAGCTGAAGCAGCTAAAGTGATTGAAAATACACAACGTGATTTAAATATTGCTTTGGTTAATGAATTGTCTGTTATTTTTGATCGTATCGGTATTGATACTGTCGATGTATTAGAAGCAGCAGGAAGTAAGTGGAATTTTCTACCTTTCCGTCCAGGTTTAGTGGGTGGTCACTGTATTGGTGTAGATCCGTACTATTTAACACATAAAGCAGAAGAAGTTGGATATCATCCACAAGTCATTCTTGCAGGTCGTCGTATTAACGATAATATGGCACGTTATGTTGCTCGTAATACCATCAAACATATGCTGCAAAATGGTATTGATGTGCCTCGTGCAAAAGTAGGTGTTTTGGGCATAACTTTTAAAGAAAATTGTCCAGATATTCGTAATAGTAAAGTGTCGGATTTAGTCAAAGAATTAGAACTTTGGGGAGCACAAGTTGTTGTTGCTGATCCATGGGCTGATGCTGAAGAAGTAAAACATGAATATGGTGTTGATCTTCAGGTTATTGATGAAAACAATCCTGTAGATAGCTTGATTGTAGCTGTTGGACATAATGAATTCCGCACATTGACAGCTGAGCAGTTACGTCGTTTAGTACGTACAGAAAAACCTGTTTTGTCTGATGTGAAAAGTTTGTTTGATCGTGATGAAATGGTCGCACAAGGTTTTACTGTTTTCCGCCTTTAATTTTAATGAACGAAAGAAAGAAGTATATAGAATGAAAAAGTTTGCTCTTATCGGTGCAGCAGGATATATCGCACCTCGCCATCTTAAAGCGATTAAAGAAACAGGTAATACTTTAGCTGTTGCAATGGATGTTAACGATTCAGTTGGAATCATGGACAGTCACTTTCCTGAAGCTGAGTTTTTTACAGAGTTTGAAGAATTTGAAGCATATGTGGAAGACCAAAAATTAAAAGGTGAAAAGCTCGATTACGTTGCTATTTGTTCACCAAACTACTTGCATGCGCCTCACATGAAATATGCCTTGAAAAATGGCATAGATGTCATCTGTGAAAAACCATTGGTATTAAGTTCAGAAGATTTAAACTTATTGTCTGAATACGAAAAACAATATGGTGCAAAAGTAAACTCAATTTTACAGTTACGCTTACATCCTTCGATTATTGCTTTACGTGATAAAGTACAGTCAGCACCTGAAGGTAAGATTTTTGATGTTGACTTAACGTATTTAACTTCACGTGGTAAATGGTATTTAAAATCATGGAAAGGCGTTGATAATAAATCAGGTGGTGTTGCAACCAATATTGGTGTGCATTTCTACGATATGTTGCACTTTATTTTTGGCAAAATTGTGAAGAATGAAGTCCATCACCGTGATGAAAAAACAGCTTCTGGTTATTTGGAATATGAACGTGCTCGTGTACGTTGGTTCTTGTCTATTGATGCAAATAACTTACCTGAAAATGCTGTTCAGGGTGAAAAATTAACTTATCGTAGCATTACCATTGAAAATGAAGAGCTTGAGTTCTCAGGTGGTTTCACCGATCTTCATACACAGAGCTATCAACGTATTTTAGAAGGCAAAGGCTACGGTGTTGAAGAAAACCGTGCTGCAATTGAAACAGTTGAAGTGATCCGTGTGGCACCTTTAGTAGAAAATCCTACAAATCCACACCCATTATTAGCGAAAGTAAAAAAATAATCAGGGATTCTATTATGAGTTTTTATCAACATGAAAGTGCGATTGTTGATGAAGGCGCGCAAATTGGAAATGATTCTCGGGTTTGGCATTTTGTTCACGTATGTGGCGGTGCCAAAATTGGGCAAGGCGTGTCTTTAGGGCAAAACGTATTTGTAGGAAACAAAGTTGTTATTGGTGATCATTGTAAAGTTCAAAACAATGTTTCAGTTTATGACAATGTGACTTTGGAAGAAGGCGTTTTTTGTGGACCAAGTATGGTATTCACAAATGTATATAACCCTCGTTCTCTTATTGAGCGCAAAGATCAATATCGCGATACTTTAGTGAAAAAAGGTGCGACTTTAGGTGCAAATTGTACGATCGTGTGTGGAGTCACTATCGGTGAATATTCTTTTGTAGGCGCTGGTGCTGTCATTAATAAAGATGTACCTGCATATGCATTAATGGTGGGTGTGCCTGCAAAACAAATTGGCTGGATGAGTGAATTTGGTGAGCAATTGGCATTGCCAATCACAGGTCAGGCAGAAGTAGTGTGCTCACATACAGGTGCAATTTACCGTTTGGATGGTCAGGTTGTGACCAAGCAGCAGGCTTAAAATGATTGAATTTATTGATTTAAAAGCACAACAAACTCGTTTAAAAGATAAAATCGAAGCGGGTATTCAAAATGTATTAACACATGGTCAATATATTCTTGGACCTGAAGTAAAAGAGTTGGAAGAGAAGCTTGCAGCTTATGTCGGTGCAAAATATTGCATTACTTGTGCAAATGGTACCGATGCTTTACAGATCGTGCAAATGGCATTTGGTATTGGTCCTGGTGATGAAGTAATCACACCTGGGTTTACTTATATTGCGACAGCGGAAACAGTTGCAGTATTGGGTGCAACGCCTGTATATGTCGATGTTAATCCAAAAACATATAATTTAGATATTGAAAAGTTGGAAGCGGCAATTACCCCGCGTACCAAAGCCATTATTCCTGTAAGTTTATATGGACAATGTGCTGATTTTGATGCCATTAATGCAATTGCTGAAAAATATAACCTACCTGTGATTGAAGATGCTGCACAAAGTTTTGGTGCAACATATAAAGGTCGTAAAAGTTGTAATTTAAGTACAGTAGCATGTACAAGCTTTTTCCCAAGTAAACCTTTGGGTTGCTATGGAGATGGTGGTGCTATTTTTACCAATGATGATGAACTTGCAAAAGTCATTCGTCAAATTGCACGTCATGGTCAAGATCGTCGTTATCATCATATTCGTGTGGGTATGAACAGTCGTTTAGATACCTTGCAAGCTGCAATCTTACTGCCAAAACTTGAAATTTTGGATGATGAAATGCAAGCGCGTCAACGTGTTGCTGAAACATATACACGACTTTTCAATGAAACAGGTATTTTAACAACACCATACATTGAAGAACACAATCAAAGTGCATGGGCGCAATATACCATTCAAGTGGAAAATCGTGATGAAGTACAGGAAAAGCTAAAAGCACAAGGTATTCCGACGGCTGTACATTATCCAATTCCATTGAATAAGCAGCCTGCAGTAGCAAATGATGCTGTTTTACCTGTAGGTGATGCAATTGCTGAGCGTGTAATGAGTTTGCCAATGCATCCTTATTTGACACTTGAAGCACAAGAAAAAATTGTTAATTGTTTAAGTAGTTAATTCATGAATATTCAGCTCCCTCATATTTTGATTATCCCATCATGGTATCCATATGATTCAAAAGATATAAGAGGGAGCTTTTTTCGTGAACAAGCAATAGCTTTACAAAAATATAGTTTGAAAGTTGGCGTAATTTCTCCTTTAAATCGATCATTAAAGGACATTAATGGAGTGTTTAAGAAAAAATATGGTTTAGATTTATGCTTAGATAATGGAGTAAAGACATATAGATATCATTCAGTTGTATTTACTCCTAAATTTTATTCTTTAATACGTAAGCAATGGATATCGAAAGGTTTAAAATTATTCCACAGATATGTAAAAGATAATGGCAAACCAGATGTGATTCATGTGCATTCTATGACTAATGGCGCATATTTAGCATATGAAATTTTTCAAAAATATCAAATACCTTATGTTATAACTGAACACAGTAGTCATTTTTTTTCAAATTCAGTAGATATTGATGAAATAAATAGTCTCAAGGAAATTGTAAAAGAATCAAGTTCATGTATTGCTGTTAGTCAAGCATTTGCTGATAAGTTAAATTATTTGTTTAATGAAAATAAATGGTTTTATTTACCAAATATTGTTAATGATAAGTTTTTAATGCACGAGCTTTATGATTCTCAGCAGTGTGATTTTTCATTTATTAGTGTATGTATGTTAAATAAGAATAAAAATGTTGATTTAATTATTAATGCTTTCCATAAGGTTTTAAAAAGTAATATAAATGCTAAATTGAAAATAGTAGGCGATGGACCACAAAAAGAGAAATTAGAGAGTTTAGTTGAAAATTTAAATATAAAAGAAAATGTAAGTTTCTTAGGGCTATTAAATAGAGATGATGTAATCAAAGAAATTAATACGTCAAGCGCATTATTAGTCGCTAGTGATATTGAAACATTTAGTGTTGTGCTTGTTGAAGCATTGGCTTTAGGAAAGCCTGTTATATCTACTAAATGTGGAGGACCTGAATCTATTATAAGTCCAGAAGTTGGTTATTTGGTGGAAAAAAATAATATAGATGAATATGTAGAAGCTATGCTAGAAGTTTATCATAATAAATTAAGTCTATTTACAGCATCTAACATTAGAAGATATTGTATAGATCATTTTAGTGAAGCTACTGTAGTTAGTGAACTTATAAAAATTTATAGTATGGTAAAAAGATGAATCTAAAAAAGGTGATGGGCTATGCTTTGGGTCCATTTGGAGCTGCTGCTTTAGGATTTATAAGTTTACCTGTAATGGCGTGGTTCTTTTCGACTGAAGATATAGGTCGGATTTCTATGTTACAGATTTTTTCGACATTTTCGATTTTATTTTTTTGTTTGGGGCTAGATCAAGCATATGTCCGAGAATTTCATGAAAGTGATGATAAGGAATCTCTTTTTAAAAGTTGCTTTTTGCCTGGATTCATTTTTTGCTTAATATTTTTTTTAATTTTATTTATTTTTAATTCAAATATAATATCTATAAGTTTATATGGTATAGATAGCA
Source organism: Acinetobacter sp. R933-2 (assembly GCF_030325485.1). NCBI lineage: Bacteria > Pseudomonadati > Pseudomonadota > Gammaproteobacteria > Moraxellales > Moraxellaceae > Acinetobacter > Acinetobacter sp. R933-2. Next base: position 67,756 of record NZ_JACAIJ010000013.1, on the reverse strand, counting down.
TATATATAAGTTGTCTATCTATTATTTGTTTTTTATTTGCTTTTATAATAAGGTTTTTAGGTTTAATTTTGAGGATGCAAGATAAAGCTTTTTTGTATTCTATCAGTCAAATTACACCTAAAGTTTTTTTTATAAATTTTATATTCGCAATATATATATTTAATTTAGATAAGAATTTTAAAAATTTAATAATGGGCCAAGTACTATCACTTTTTTTCTGTGTTTTGATTTTGTTATGGAATAATAAAGATACGCTGATCGAAATTTTAAAAGCGAAGTTTGATGTAGTTAAGTTTAAGAGAGTAATTAAATTTGGTTCTCCTCTTATTATAGGTGGACTTGCATCATGGGGTCTTAATGTTACAGATAAGTTAATGCTTAAGAATTTAGCAGATTTTAATGAATTGGGATTATATTCCATGGCATTTAGTATCGCAGGTGTGGCAACTATCTTTGCTGGTGTATTTAATACTATTTGGTCACCTATGGTTTTTAAATGGATTAGTAGTGGAAATGTAAACTATCATAAAATATGTGATATACAAGAATACGCTTTATGTGGAGTATATTTTTTAATTGTATTATCAGGTCTTTTTTCTTGGTTAATTATGTTTTTTTTACCAGAAAATTACTATATTGTGCAATATATTGTTACAAACTGTTTATTAGTTCCATTTTTTTACACACTTTCAGAAGTAAGTTCAGTTGGCATTGCTATTTCTAGAAAAACATTTTTTTCAATGTACGCATCTTTTATAGCTTTAATACTGAGTATATTATTTAATTATTTTTTAATTCCTTTACTAGGTGCAGCTGGTGCATCGATTGCTTCAAGTATTGCATTTTGGCTTTTTTTAATCTTACGGACAGAGTTTTCTAATAGATGCTGGGAGAAGTTTAAAACAAAGAAGTTATACCTAGTAACATCAATGTTACTATGTACAGCAGTATTAAACTCATTGCAATTCCTTACTGATTTTGAGATGAAAATAATATGGGTTTTTTTATTGATCATTGGTTTTTTTATATTTAAAAAATCAATAGTAAGTTTACGTTTTCTTGTAAAGTTAAATTAGTATAAGGTTAGTTTGGAGTTTTCAATGGTTCTATATTTTCATAAAAAAAATATTTATCCTTATACTATATTATTTTTTCTCATGACCTCAATCTTCCTACCATCAATAAATTTATTTGGTGTTAATGTTTATTTGACTACAATTTTTTCTTGTTTTTTATTTTTATTTATTTTTTTTGATAGAATTGTATTTAGCAAATATATTATTAATATTTTGTTAATGGGTGGGTGTGTATTTATAAGTAGTATTTATTCAGAAGCTATAGGTTTAACTACTTTTTCAAGTAGAAACTATATTGAAGCTATAAAATATTTGCAATATGTTCCATATTTAATGTCATTATCATTTTTTTATTTATTAGGTGATGATGTATTTAAAAAAATATTAAACTTTATTACATTATTTGTTATCTTTGTTTTTATGATTCAGTGGTTTGATTTTGCTGGGTTAAAACCAATATTAGTCAACATGTATTTAGATTCAGATTCTCCGCACTTTAATGGGGTTCTAGAGGGGTGGAGATTAACATTAACAGGCTCTGGTCCAAATGAAGGAGCTGCTATAGCTGTTTTTTTGCTAATATATAATTTTGTAATGTATTTAAAAAGTAGAAAAATATATTATATATTTACAGTTTTAGGCTTAATTTTGGCTGTGTTAATGTCGCAAAGTCGCACTTCTTTAATAGGAAGTTTTTTTGTTTTAACTTTAATTTTATTTTTTGATAAAAATATTAATTTAATTTATAAATTTTTATTTTTATTTTTTAATTTATTTTTTGTTTTTATTATATTTGCATATTTTGAATTTGAATATATTAAGGTTGGTTTGGAGTTAGCATATTCTGGTGATAATAATAGTTTAAATCTTCGATATGAAAACTTATATAATGGTTTAAAATATTTTTATGAATCTCCTATTTTTGGTGTTGGACCTGCTAAGAATGAATTGAGTACCATTATTGACTCGGAATATGTGCTTATTTTGCAAAGATATGGTTTTTTAGGGGTTTTTGTTTTCTCCTTTTTTATTTTGAGATTAATTTTTAATTCATTTAAAGAAAGAAATTTATTGGCTTCCAATATTTTGTTTGGATATACAATATTTACTTTATTTGTGATGTTAACTAATAATGCTTATAGTGGTTATCAATTAATGTCAATCACTATTTTTTTAATCATTTGGATTTTTTCTTCAAAAGGTACATTAAATGATCGTTCATTTGACATCAGTTCATCAACGAAATGATATTCGAATATTTATGAAACAATGTACATCATTAGCTCAGCGATTTAATGTAACTCTAATAGTTGCAGATGGGTTAGGTGATTCTAACGCAAATAATGTAAATATTATTGATATTGGTAAACCAAATGGAAGATTAAATCGGATGTTTGCACTTACTAAATTAATTTATAATAAAGCAATAGAATTAGATGCTGACCTGTATCATTTACATGATCCTGAACTTTTACCAGTTGCATTAAAATTGAAAAGAAAAGGTAAGAAAGTTATTTTTGATGCTCATGAAGACTTTCCTAAACAAGTTTTAACTAAACCGTATCTAAATAGACACTTAGCAAAAATTATTTCATTTTCTATGAAGTATTATGAACATTATGTTTGTTCAAAGTTGGATTTAATCGTTACAGCAACTCCAACTATTGGTCAGAAATTTTCCAATTTTTGTAAAAATGTAATTGATATTAATAATTATCCATTATTAGGTGAGCTTCAACCTTTGGATAAGGATTGGATTACTATTAAAAATGAAATTGCTTATGTGGGAGGAATTTCTAAGATTAGAGGAATTCAAGAAAGTGTAAATGCATTAGCTTTATTAAAGACCAATACTCAATTAAATTTAGTTGGTAAATTTTCAGAAACTACGACTTATGAGAATATAAAAAATAGTAAAGGATGGGACTCTGTTAATGAGTTAGGACAGTTAAATCGAGAGCAGGTTCGAGATATTTTACAAAAATCTGTAGCTGGATTAGTAACCTTTTTACCAGTACCTAATCATATTGATGCACAGCCTAATAAAATGTTTGAATATATGAGTGCTGGTATACCAGTCATTGGTGCTAATTATCCATTATGGCAAAGTATTATTGAAGGGAATAAATGTGGAATATGTGTAAATCCTGAAGACCCCAAAGAAATAGCAAATGCAATTGATCGTTTGGTATTAGACAAAAAGCTTGCAGAGGAAATGGGGAAAAATGGAATAAATGCAGTAAATACAAAGTATAATTGGAAAATTGAAGAGTCTAAATTAATTAAAGTTTATCAAGAGTTATTAGGTAAAGTATGAAAATATTAACAGTGATTGGTGCGCGCCCACAATTTATTAAGGCAAGTGTTGTATCAGCAGCTATTGAAAAAAGCTCAAATTTAGAAGAAAAAATTATTCATACAGGTCAGCATTTTGATGCGAATATGTCTAATATTTTCTTTGATCAATTAGGTATTCCAAAACCACACTATCAATTAGATATTAATAGTGGTAGTCATGGTTCAATGACTGGACGTATGTTAGAAGAAATTGAAAAAATTTGCCTAACTGAACAACCTGATCGTTTAATGGTATATGGTGATACCAATTCAACTTTAGCAGGTGCGCTGGCTGCTTCAAAACTTCATATTCCTGTTGCGCATATTGAGGCTGGATTACGTAGTTTTAATATGCGAATGCCTGAAGAAATTAACCGTATTTTAACGGATCAAGTCAGTGATATCTTATTTTGCCCAACAGATACAGCAGTAAAAAATTTAAATAATGAAGGCTTTGCAAATAAACCAGTACAAGTATTGAATGTTGGTGATGTGATGCAAGATTCATCAATGTTTTTTGCTGAACGGGCAGTCAAAGGTGAAGCATTAAATCACGTACCTGATACTGATTTTATTGTAGCGACGCTACATCGAGCAGAAAACACAGATGATCCTGTGCGTTTAAAGGCAATTGTAGATGCTTTAAACTATATTCATAAAAATATTTTACCAGTTGTTTTACCATTACACCCACGTACTCAAAAGGTTGTTAAGTCTTTAGGTCTAACTTTGGAAATGCTTGTGTTAGAACCTGTTGGATATTTGGAAATGATTTGGTTGTTGAAGCATTGTAGTGCTGTAGTTTCAGATAGTGGTGGTGTACAAAAAGAAGCATTTTTCTTTAAAAAACCATGTATTACAATGAGAGATCAAACAGAATGGGTTGAGCTTATTGAAAATGGTGTGAATGTGTTGGCAGGTGCTGATACACAGAAAATTATTGAGTTAACACAAGCTATGTTAGGTAAGTTGATCGAAGATCCTTCTAACTTATATGGTGGTGGTCAAGCTTCACAAAATATTGTTCATGTCCTTGAGAAGAACTAAAGAATTATGAGTCAAAAGAAGACAGTTTGGATTATTAATCATTACGCTTCAACCCCGCAGACTGGTTTTGCGGGGAGACATTATTATCTTGGTCAGGAACTAGCCAAGCTAGGTTATAATGTTTATATTATTGCGGCTTCATATACACATATTTTAAGACAACCATTAACTTTTGAAGATGATTTTTATATTGAAAATCATGCGCCAAATTTTAATTATGTTTGGGTTAAAGTACCTGAATATGCTGAATCACGCAGTAAACGTCGTGTATTGAATTGGTTTGAGTTCTCTTGGAAAATTTTGAAACTACCGAAAATATTGTCCGAAAAGCCAGATATAATTTTGAACTCTTCTTTAAGCCTTGTTTCATATATGGCAGCTGAAAAATTAGCTAAAAAGTTAAAAGTGCCTTTATATTTTGAAGTTCGAGATATTTGGCCTTTAACTTTATTAGAACTAGGCGGATATTCAAAATCTCATCCATTTATTATGTTGTTACAATGGATCGAAGATCGTGCCTACAAAAACTCTTATAAAGTAATCTCAAATTTGAAGAATTCAGTAGAACATATGGTCTCTCGTGGTTTAGAGCGATCTAAATTTCATTGGATTCCAAATGGTTTTTCTCAAGATGAGGTTTCCAATAAGGAACCATTAGATCCAAAAATAAGTGCTTTACTACCTCAAAATAAATTTATTGTAGGATATACAGGTACTTTAGGTTTAGCAAATTGTTTGCATTATTTATTACAAGCAGCGAAAGAATTTAAGAGTAATGAAGATGTTGCTTTTGTAATAGTAGGTAAAGGTGATTACAAAGCTGAATTGCAAGCCTATGCACAAGAGCATAATCTTAAAAATGTGACTTTTATTGATCCAATTCCAAAAATTCAAATTCAAAGTATGTTAGATCAATTTGATGTTTGTTATATTGGATTAACACAAGATCCACTGTTTAAATATGGTGTTTCACCAAATAAACTATTTGATTATTTATATTCAGGTAAGCCTTTATTGTATGGTATAGATTCAGGGAATTATAAGCCAGTTTCTGAAGCAAATGCAGGATATGAGTTTATTCCAGAGAATGTGCCAGATCTAATAAAAAAAATACAGTTATTAGTGCAAATGCCTGCATCTGAACGTCTTGCTATGGGCTATAATGGTCGTATATTAGCAGAATCGAAATATGAATATAGTAAATTAGCTCAAGAATTAGAGCGGGTTCTTGAACTATAAATAAGAGAGCATAAAATTTATGAAAAGGTTGATAGATATATTTATTGCATCTGTAGCATTGATGCTTCTTTCACCAATTTTTCTAATTGTTGCAAATAAAGTACGTAAAAATCTAGGATCACCTATCTTTTTCTATCAAGAGCGTCCAGGGAAAGATGGAAAATTATTCAAAATGATTAAATTTCGTTCCATGAAGGATGCTTTTGATAAAGACGGTAACCCATTACCCGATGACCAACGTATTACTCCATTTGGGCAAAAGTTACGTTCTACCAGTTTAGATGAAATGCCACAGCTCATTAATGTACTCAAAGGTGATATGAGTATTGTAGGACCACGCCCTCAAATGAAAGAATTTTTAGATCATTATACTCCGCATCAAATGCGTCGGCATGAGGTTAAGCCTGGAATGACAGGTTTGGCACAAGTGAGTGGTCGAAATAATTTATCTTGGGAAGAAAAATTTGATTTAGATGTGGAATATGTAGAAAAACAGTCAACTTTATTTGATTTTAAAATTATGTTTAAAACGGTTGAAGTCATGGTGAAAAAGGAAGGAATTAATGCACCAGATCAAGAAGTTGGTGCGGAAAGATTTTCTAGTAGTAATAATGTATCAACAACAAAACCGCATTCTCACCAATAAATTTTAAAGTGCTAGTAAAGTAAGTTATGATCAAAAAAGCAATTCTTCCTGTCGCAGGCTTAGGTACACGTTTCTTACCAGCAAGTAAGTCTATTCCGAAAGAAATGGTGACAGTGGTAGATCGCCCAGCTATTGAATATGTCGTTAAAGAAGCCGTTGCGGCAGGTATTGAGCAAATTATTTTAGTGACTCATTCCTCTAAAGCTTCTATTGAAAATTATTTTGATCGCAACTTTGAGTTAGAAACCACCTTAGAAAATAAAAAGAAATTTGACTTGCTCAAAGAGATTACAGATATTTTACCTAAAAATGTCAGTGTTGTTAGTGTACGTCAACCTCAGCCTTTGGGTTTAGGTCATGCTGTACTTTGTGCTAAAGATATCATTGGAAATGAGCCTTTTGCAGTTTTATTACCCGATGTTTTAGTAAAAGATACTGATACCCAAAATGATTTATCATTAATGATCCAACGTTTTGAAATCTCAAATGCTTCACAGATTATGGTTGAAGCTGTGCCTGATCATTTAGTTGATCAATATGGTATTGTAGATGTTGCTCAATCACCGAATGAAGGTGAAAGCATTGTTATGCAAGGGATTGTAGAAAAGCCTGCTGTGGGTACTGCGCCTTCAAATTTATCAGTTGTCGGACGTTATGTTTTACCTGCTGAAATTATGCAACTTTTAGAAAATACGCCAAAAGGTGCGGGCAATGAGATACAGCTTACCGATGCGATTGCTGCATTACAAAATACCGCAACGGTTGAAGCGTACCGTATGAAAGGACAAACCTTTGATTGTGGTAGTAAGCTTGGTTATTTAAAAGCAGTGCTATACTATGGGATTGAGCATCCAAAACTGGGTGTAGAGTTTAAAAAACTAATTCAAAAATTAGAGCTGTAAAGACTCAAAACTAGGTGATAAATGAAAATTAGTGTTTTTGGTACGACCTTACAGGCGGGCGTACTGGCAGGTTTGATGGCTGAGTTTGGTCATCAAGTTTCGTGGTGTTTAAACTCACTCAAAACACTAAAATATCAAGATGAAAAAGTCAATCAATTAATCGAAAGCCAAATAAAACTCGGTTTTATAAGTATTATTGACGCCGATCAGTTGCATTTAGATCAAGATGTTTATTTATTTTCATTTACACCAACAGAGGTTGATATTGCTCTAAATATTGCAAAAAAGATTAGCCTTTCGGCAATTATTCATCCTAAATTGATGATTAATGGTTCAACCTTTGGTTTGCATGGTACTCAACAATTAAAAAGTATTTTGTCTCATGATTATTGGGCATATTTACCTGATGTAATTCAAGAGGGTAATGCGATTCAGAGTTTTACGCAGCTTAAACAAGTCATCGTTGGTGTAGAGCAAGAAGAAACTCAAAACTTGATGTCTGAATTATTACGTCCTATCTTTCAGTTTAAACAACAATTTTTGTTTATGCCGATTTTGGATGCAGAATTTACCAAACTCAGTATTTCTGGCATGTTAGCGACACGTATTAGTTATATGAATGACTTAGCTTCAGTGTCTGAAAAATTGGGAATAGATATTAGTAATGTTCGTCAAGGTTTAGCAGCCGACACACGTATCGGGGCAACTTACTTATCTCCTGGTGCTGGTTTTGGTGGTGAAAATTTTTCACATGATATTTTAACTTTATCCAATACTGTGGCTGATATGGGTGCTCATAGTCATTTACTGGAACAAGTATGGGCGATTAATGAGCAACAAAAAGAAGTTTTATTTAGAAAATTATGGAATTATTATCATAGCCATTTAAAAGGTAAAACTGTTGCAATTTGGGGTGCTTCCTTTAAAGAGAATACCTCAAGCATTCAAAATGCACCTATTCATGTCATGTTGCAAGCTTTATGGGCGCAAGGAATTACGGTGCAATTACATGATCCGCAAGCGTTAAAAGAAATTAAAAATATGTATGGGGTTCGTGCTGATTTAATTTTATGTGAGGATCAATATCAGGCTGTTGAAAATGCAGATGCATTGTGTTTAATGACCGCTTGGGCGCAATATTGGAGTCCTGATTACGCACAATTGAAGCAAAAAATGAAACATCCTTTGATTTTGGACGGTCGTAATATTTATGATCCTAAGTATGTGAAATCCCAAGGCTTTGCTTATCAAGGAGTGGGTCGTTCATGAGCAATATCGAGAAATTTCCTGTGCAAGTAGATATTCGGCAGCAGTTGAGCCTATTGGCTGAAGTTCAAAAAAATGTCCATTTAAATGAATTGTTTGCACAAGAAACACATCGTTTTGAAAGCTATTCTGTGCAATATCAGGATCTTACTTTTGATTTTAGTAAGCATCGTATTGATCAAACTATTTTTAAAAACTTAATGCAATTTGCTGAATCAAAACATTTAACACAATGGATTCAACGCTTATTTTCAGAAGAACAGATTAACTATACTGAACAACGTGCAGCAATGCATTGGGTTTTGCGTCAACCCATTGAAAATAAAAAAAATAAAAAAATTGTACAAGCTGTACATGAACAGTTAGAGCGTATGTATCGTATTGTTGAAAAGATTCATGCAGGACAATATCGTGGTGTGACAGGCGAAGTCATTCAAAATGTGGTCAACATTGGTGTGGGTGGCTCGGATTTAGGTCCTTTGATGGTCACACATGCTTTATCTGATTATAAAGTTCATACTGCAAAACCTTTAAATGTACATTTTGTTTCAACCATGGATGGCAGTCAGCTTTCAGAGTTGTTACATCAGTTACGCCCAGAAACGACGCTCTTTATTATTTCTTCCAAGTCTTTTGGTACGATCGATACATTATCGAATGCACAAACGGTACGCCAATGGTTAGAAAAGTCCTTAGGGCAGAGTGAAGGAGTTTTAAAAAATCATTTTATTGGTATTTCGACCAAACCTGAGAAAATGACTGCGTGGGGAATTGCACCTGAAAATCAATTATTGCTGTGGGATTGGGTCGGTGGTCGTTATTCGCTATGGTCATGTATTGGTTTGCCGATTGCATTGACAATAGGTATAGATGGTTTTAAACAATTACTTGCAGGTGCTTATACGATTGATGAGCATTTTCAACAGGCAGAGTTTGCACAAAATTTACCTGTATTGATGGGAATGTTAGGCGTTTGGAATAATAATTTTTTAAATATTCAAACACATGCAGTACTTCCTTATGATGGGCGTTTAAAATATTTTGCAGCTTATCTACAACAATTAGAAATGGAATCGAATGGTAAATCCATTCAGCGTAATAATGAAAAAGTAGAGTATGACACTTGCCCGATTCTTTGGGGAGAAGTGGGTCCAAATGCACAACATGCATTTTATCAATTACTGCATCAAGGTACGCATTTGGTTAGTTGTGATTTTATTGCACCTATCAATCGTTATAATGCGAATCAATTTACTTATGCTGAAAATGCAGAAGCCTTAATTGAGCAGCATCATTTAGCGCTTTCAAATTGTTTAGCACAATCACGCTTATTGGCATTTGGAAATCAAGCACTTGATCAAAATGAATTGCCTGATTTACCTAAATATAAGCAATACGAAGGCAATCAGCCAAGTACTACATTGTTAATGAAAGAATTAAGTCCTTATAGTTTGGGAATGTTAATTGCTTTATATGAACATAAAGTTTTTGTGCAATCTGTAATATGGAATATTAATCCTTTTGATCAGTGGGGCGTTGAAAAAGGTAAGGAAATAGCTAATCAACTATTGCCTATTTTAAATCAACAACAACATGACTTATCAGCCTTAGATGCTTCGACACAAGGTTTAATCAAAATCCTTCTTCAAAAATAACAGAGTTTTATTATGGCAAACATTTTAGTGACAGGTGGTGCAGGCTATATCGGTTCACATACTTGTTTAGAAATTTTAAATGCAGGACACTCTGTTATTGTACTGGATAATTTATCTAATAGCTCTGAAGAAGCTTTGTTACGAGTACAAGAACTCACAGCAAAAAGTTTAACTTTTGTTGAGGGAGATATTCGGGATGCATCTGCTTTAGATCAAGTGTTTGCAACGCATAAAATTGATGCAGTGATCCATTTTGCGGGTTTAAAAGCTGTTGGCGAGAGTCAGCAAATTCCATTGACTTATTTTGATAATAATATTGCGGGTTCAATTAGCTTGGTGCAAGCTATGGAACGTGCTGAAGTCTTTCATTTAGTCTTCAGTTCATCTGCCACCGTCTATGGTGAAAGTAATCCCTCGCCTTATCAAGAAAATATGCCATTGGGTATGCCTACAAATAACTATGGCTATACAAAGCTTATCGTTGAACAAATGCTAGAAAAATTATCTTTAGCAGATGAGCGTTGGTCAATTGCATTATTGCGTTATTTTAATCCTATTGGTGCACATAAAAGTGGTCGTATTGGTGAAGATCCGCAAGGGATTCCTAATAATTTGATGCCATTTATTACCCAAGTTGCTGTAGGTCGTCGCGAAAAGCTTTCAATTTTTGGTCAAGATTATGCAACCCAAGATGGAACGTGTGAGCGTGATTATATTCATGTCGTAGATTTAGCTAAGGCACATTTATTAGCACTTGATCATCGGTTAAAGTCAAAAGGTTGTAGAGCTTGGAATATTGGTACTGGGCAGCCTATTTCTGTATTACAAATGAAAAATACTTTTGAAAAAGTGAATGACAGAAAAATTCCTTTTGAATTTGTTGAAAGACGTTTTGGTGATTTGGCGAGTTTTTATGCAGATAGTACACGAGCTCAAACGGAACTTGGTTGGGTTGCAAAATATAGTTTAGAAGATATGCTTGTAGATAGTTGGAATTGGCAAAAGCAAAATCCTGAGGGATATAAAAAATAATTTTTAAGTATTTAAAAATGGGAGCTGATCGCTCCCATTTTTTAGCAAAATTTTTGATGAAAATCAGATTATCCCTGAATTAAAGCTGTTAATTCATCTACATAAGCTTGCATTGGTTTTGGATTTTTATCTTTACGGCTTTCAATGTTTAGTCGTAATAAAGGCTCTGTATTTGAAGCACGAACATTTAAACGCCAAGCGTTAAAATCTAAACTCACACCGTCGGTTTGGTCAATTTTTGGATTTTGATCCGCAAAATAGTCAAATATTTTTTGAATCGTCTGTTGAGTATCAGCGACTTTAAAGTTGATTTCACCACTGCAAGGGAATTTTTCAATCATATCTTCAACCAGTGTGGATAAAGATTGATTGGTTTCTGAAACTACTGAAATTGCCAATAACCAAGGAATCATACCGCTATCACAATATGAAAAATCGCGGAAATAATGGTGTGCACTCATTTCTCCACCATAAACCGCATTATGTTCACGCATAACATCTTTAATAAAAGCATGCCCTGATTTAGATTGAATAGCTGTTCCTTGATATTTTTCAACAATATCAAACGTATTCCAAACTAAACGAGGATCGTGCACAATTTTTTCGCCTGACTGTTTCAGTAAAAATGCTTGAGCAAGTAAACCTACAATGTAATAGCCTTCGATAAATTGACCTTTTTCATCAAAAAGGAAGCAACGATCAAAATCACCATCCCATGCGATCCCCATATCTGCTTGATGTTCAATTACAGCATTACGGGTACTATCGCGGTTTTCCACTAAAATTGGGTTGGGAATCCCGTTAGGAAAGTGACCATCTGCATCATTGTGAATTTTAATGAATTCAACAGGAATATTGAGTTGTTTGAATTGTGCTTCAATGGCATCAACCACATGACCTGCTGCACCGTTGCCTGCATTCATGACTAATTTTAATGGGCGAATTTTACTTGGATCAATATAGGTGATTAAATGCTCAATGAACTCAGGTAAAATATTGTATTGTTGAGTTTTACCTTTTTGAGCAACATCTTTAAACTGTTCTGTTTCAGCTAAGGCTTGAATGTCTTTTAAACCAGTATCTGCACTGATTGGTCGTGCATTTTCACGCACCAATTTCATGCCATTATAATCCATTGGATTATGACTTGCTGTGATTTCAATCCCACCCTGAACATCTAAATGAAAAGCACCAAAATAAACCTCTTCCGTACCTGTCATACCTAAGTCAAGGACATCAACACCTGCATCATTTAAACCACGGATGGTGGCTTGTTTGAGTTCTTCACTGGTTAAGCGAACATCACAGCCGATGACCACAGTTTTAGGTTGATAAATTTGCCCATAAGCACGACCGATTTTATATGCAATATCGTTATTGAGTTCTGTGCCGAGTTTTCCACGGATATCATAAGCTTTAAAGCAAGTGAGTTGGCTCATATCTTCTCTCGTTTAGAAAGAAAAGGGCTGGTTAATCCAGCCCTTTCTAAGTATTTTCTATATTATTCTACAGTGACAGATTTTGCCAAGTTACGAGGTTGATCTACATCTGTACCACGTAATACTGCAACATGATAAGATAAAAGCTGCACTGGAATACTATAAACAATAGGGGCTAACCAATGATTTGTTGTTGGAATATGAACAACATGTTGGCGCTCTTTTTCTACAATACCACTGTTTTCATCTGCAAAGACAAAGAGTTCACCACCACGCGCTTGAACTTCTTCCATATTAGATTTTAACTTATCTAACATATCGTCATTTGGAGCGAGAATAACCACAGGCATATCATTATCCACTAAAGCAAGTGGACCATGTTTAAGTTCGCCCGCAGCATAACCTTCAGCATGAATATATGAAATCTCTTTGAGCTTTAAAGCACCTTCAAGTGCGATCGGGAACTGAGTACCACGACCTAAGAATAAACAATGTTGTTTTTCTTTAAAGAGTTCTGACAAGCGTAAAATTGCTTTATCACCTTGTAAAGTATCTAAAATAACTTTTGGTGTATGCCATAAAGCTGCTGTAATTTCTGCTATGTTTTCAGCAGAAATGCTCTGTTTTACTTGCCCAATTTTTAAGATCAACAACATTAACGCAGCAAGCTGAGTGGTAAATGCTTTTGTTGAAGCAACCCCGATTTCAGGACCAGCAAGTGTAAGTAAATGATGATTGGTTTCACGTACCATCGATGATGTTGCAACGTTACAAATCGTCATGGTTGAAATAGATAAATTTTTTGCTGCTGCACGTTTTTGAGTATCACGTAATGCAGCTAAAGTATCTGCTGTTTCGCCTGATTGAGAAATACATACATATAGTGTATTGCCTACAATGACAGGTGAGCGATAGCGGAATTCGCTTGCAATTTCAACTTGGCAAGGTAAATCAATAATTTGCTCAAACCAATATTTAGCAATCATGCCTGCATGGTAACTCGTACCACAAGCAATGATTTGAACTTGTTGAATATTGTTGAAATCAACTTCTGCATTTTTTAGGAAGTCATCACGCAGCGCATTACCATTAAGTGCTTGAGAAATGGTTTGCTGAATCGCTTCAGGTTGCTCATAAATTTCTTTGAGCATGTAGTGTTTGTATTCACCTTTTGATGCATTGCTAACCGTTGCATCTAGTTCTTTAATTGGGCGGTCAACCAACTGTCCATTTACAAATACTTCAATGCTATTGCGTGTTAAACGTGCAATATCACCTTCTTCAAGGTACATAAAGCGATTGGTAATAGGAAGCAATGCCAATTGATCTGAACTAATAAAGTTCTCACCAATACCGACACCAATCACAAGTGGTGAACCTTCACGAACTGTGATCAATTCATCAGGATGTGCAGTATGTACAATACCTAAGGCATAAGCACCTTTAAGTTGAGGTACGATACTCTCTACAGCTTTTAATAAATCTGGAATTGTTTTGAGTGCTTCATGGACTAAATGAGCAACAACTTCCGTATCTGTTTGTGAGGTAAATACATAACCTAAAGCTTCTAAGTCATTTTTAAGTTCTTGATAATTTTCAATAATACCATTATGAACAACGGCTACATCACCAGAAATATGCGGATGCGCATTATTTTCAGTCGGTTTGCCATGCGTTGCCCAACGTGTATGTGCAATACCAAGAGAGCCTAAAATATTGGACTCATTGACTGCTTGTTCAAGATTAGCAACTTTACCAACACGACGTTCACGTAAAATTTGACCGTGATCAACGAGTGCGACACCTGCAGAGTCATAACCACGATATTCGAGGCGTTTTAGACCTTCGATTAAAATATTTGTAATACTACGTTCTGCAACGCCGCCAACAATTCCGCACATAGTTATATCCTCTTATTTCGTAGTCTTTTGGGGACGTTGATAATTTTCTTTCGTAATTTGTTTTGCACGCTCAAAGGCAAGGCTGTTATCTGCAACATCATGTGTAATGACTGAGCCTGCACCTGTCGTTGCACCATTGCCAATCGTTACAGGTGCAACCAATGAGTTATTTGTACCCACAAAAGCATGATTACCAATAATGGTTTTATGTTTATTGGCACCATCATAGTTACAAGTAATTGTACCTGCGCCAATATTCGATTCAGCACCAATTTCAGCATCACCAAGATAAGCAAAATGATTTGCTTTAGATGCAAAACCAATAGACGTATTTTTTACTTCAACAAAGTTACCAATATGCACTTCATTTGCCAATTTTGCACCTGGGCGTAAACGTGCAAATGGTCCAATTTGAACGTGTTCTCCAACAATGGCATTGTCGAAAATGCTATACGGTTGAACTTTCGTGCCAGCAGCAATTTTAGTATTTTTAATGATACAGCCCGCACCAATTTCTACATTGTCACCAAATTCACAGTCACCTTCGATAATGACATTAATGTCAATACGAACATCATTGCCTGTTTTGAGTTTTCCACGAAGGTCAAAACGCTGTGGATCAATAATATGCACGCCTTGTTGCATCAATAATTTTGCTTGGTGATTTTGGAATTCACGTTCTAATGCAGCAAGTTGTAGGCGGTCATTTACACCTTCAACTTCAAAAGCGAGTTCTGGTTGAATTGAGGCGATTTCCATGCCATCTGCCAAAGCCATGGCAACAATATCAGTGAGATAGTATTCACCTTGAGCATTTTCATTGCTCAGTTTTGGTAACCATTCATGCAATTTAGCATTGCTTACACAGTAAATTCCTGTGTTAATTTCTTTGATTTGGCGTTGTTCGTCAGAAGCATCTTTATGTTCAACAATGGCTTGGATTTTTCCATCTTGGCGAACAATACGACCATAACCTGTAGAGTCTGCTAAAGTCAGTGTCACTAAACCAATGCCAGATGTAGTAGAAGCATCAATAAGACGTTGCAAAGTACTTTGTTGTACGCAAGGTACATCACCTGACAAAATTAAAGACATACCTTCTGTAGGAAGTACGGGTAAAGTTACTTTTACCGCATGTCCTGTACCGAGTTGTTCAGTTTGTTCAACCCATTGTACATTTTCGTCAGCAAACGCATTTTGGACTAAGTTACCGCCATGTCCAAAAATTGTAATTATATTTTTTGCTTGTAATTGTTTCGCTGTTTCAATCACATGACCCAGTAAAGGACGTCCTGCTAAAGGTTGTAACACTTTAGGCAGGCTAGAACGCATACGTGTTCCTTTACCAGCAGCAAGAATGATTACAGTCGTTGACATATAACACCTGATAATAAATTTAAATCACATAAAATAAAAATAAATCACAATACACAACGCAGCCCAAATTCCAGCAATGATATCGTCAAACATGATACCGAAGCCGCCATCAACTTGACGGTCAATGACACGAATTGGCCAAGGTTTCCAAACATCAAACAAACGGAATAAAGCAAAGCCGATCAATGCCCATAACCAATCCATAGCTCCTAAATAAATCAGAGGTAGAAAAGTGATGGATTGACCTGCAAATTCATCCCAAACAATGCGTCCATCATCATGTACATGAATAATCTTTGCGGTTTGACCACAAATATAAATTCCAACGAGTGACATAACGATGATTGCAGCCAATGAAGCATAGAAGCCAAGCATTAGCCAAATGGGAATGAATAATAAAGCAAAGGCTGAACCGAATGTACCCGGTGCTTTAGGTGCTAAACCTGAGCCAAAACCAACACCGCAGAACACAATAAAGCGTTCAGACCAAGTCATCTCTTTAAAGATAATAGGGGGTTTATGCAAAATGTTGATATCCGTGAAAGTGAAGAGGATGATCTAAGCCATCTTTTTCAAAAGTTAGTCCGTGTTGTGCCTTAATTTCCCCGATGATTGTAGTTTGTACATTGGGTTGTAATTGCAAAAGTTTTTGATAGTTTTGCGTGCTTATTGTAAAGCATAACTCATAATCATCGCCACCTGAAAGCGCATATTGCCATTGTTTTTCAGGTTTTAAAGTGTGAATTGTTGTGTTTATTGGTAAGTTATTGAGACTTATGACAGCGCCTACTTGTGATGCTTTTAAAATATGTCCTAAATCTTGTGCTAATCCATCAGAGATATCAATCATGCTGGATGCTAAGTCTTTTAGCATTTGACCCAGTTCACAACGCGGTGTTGGATAGTCCAAGCGTTGTTGTAAGGGATGCCCTAAATGCTCGAGTGCAAAAGCTGCATCACCGACGGTACCACTGACCACGATCAGATCATCAGGTTGTGCGCCAGAGCGTGCAATGGCTTTACCTTTTTCAATCCAACCTAGTGCTGTGACGGAGAGTGTCAAATGTGGGCTCTGTGTGGTATCACCACCGATTAAACGTACACCAAATTGATCGCAACAATCATATAAACCCTGACTAAAATCTTTTAGCCAGTCATGATCAATTTGGGGTAGGCTCAATGCAAGTAAAATACTATGGGGCTTTGCACCCATTGCAGCAATATCAGAAAGGTTGACCGCAACACATTTCCAACCAATCGCATGAGGAGAAGTATCTAAAGGAAAATGTCGACCCGCAACTAAAGTGTCTGCACAAATCACCAGTTGGTGATCAGGTGGGGGAGTGAGCAGAGCTGAGTCATCACCCACACCTAAGTCAACATCATCTTGTTGACGGTTGAAATAGGTTTGGATAATTGAGAACTCAGCCATAATCAAACAACTTATTTCGCTTGTTGTTTTTCTGCTGCACGTAAGGTTGTTGCAAGACGGTCTAATACACCATTGATGTATTTGTGGCTGTCTGCACCACCAAAGTGTTTTGCCAATTCAATGGCTTCATCTAGTACGACGCGATATGGGATCTCAAGATGATCTTTAAGCTCGTATGCGCCTAAACGTAACGTCGCAAGCTCGACACCATCCAAAGCTTCAATTTCACGGTCAAGTACTGGAATAAGTAAAGCATCCAATGCTTCATGGTTTGCGATCACTTCTGTGAGCAACTCATGGTAATAGCCGAGATCCACTTTATGCATAGCGTTATCTGCACGCGTACGTGCTTCAATTTCATGCACAGGGTTGTGGCTCATTTGCCATTCATAAATCCCTTGTACAGCAAAACGACGTGCTTTGCGTTTTGCTGCATAAGTAGCTTGGAGTGTTTGCGACATGCTTTAAATTGCCTTTAACAGGTTAACCATTTCAATAGCAGTAAGGGCAGCTTCACCACCTTTATTACCTGCTTTTGTACCAGAGCGTTCAATCGCCTGTTCAATACTGTCCGTAGTCAATACACCATTAATTACAGGTAAGCCAGTATCTAAACCAACCACACCTAAACCTTTGGCACATTCACCTGCAACGAAGTCAAAATGTGGTGTACTACCACGAATAACTGCGCCAAGTGCAATGACTGCATCAAACTTACCTGAATTTGCGAGTTTTTTAGCAACAACAGGAAGTTCCCATGCGCCCGGTGCATGAACGACAGTGATATTATCGTCGCTAACACCATGACGATGCAACGTATCAATTGCACCTTCAAGTAAATGTTCAACAACAAAGCTGTTAAAACGACCAACTAAAATCGCGTAACGGTCTTCGCTCGCGAGATGTAATAAACCTTCAATTCGGCGAATCGCCATAGCAACCTCGATGATTTAACAGATAATTTATTTATTTAAAAATAACAACTTAAACTTGATCAGCGGTGATGTATTCAACCACTTCCAAGTGAAAACCAGACAATGCATTGAAACGTAATGGAGAGCTAAGCAGCTTCATTTTTTCAACACCTAAATCACGTAAAATTTGTGCACCTACACCAATGGTTTGGTATTGTTGTGACAATGCTGCGTTTGATTTAGTTGGTTTTGGTTTAGCTAAAGCTTCTAAAGCAGGACCTAAGTCAGATAAATGACGTTGACCAATCCAGACTAAAACACCACGATCACTATTGGCAATCGTTTTAAGTGCTTTATCTAAGTTCCAAGCTGCTTCACCCTCTTGTTTGTTTAACTTGAGTAGATCGCGAGTTGGATTAAAACCATGTACACGAACAGTGGTAACGCCTTCTTTCGGTTCACCTTTAACTAAAGCTAAGTGAATATCTGGATTACCAATTTCACGATAACGATAAAGTTCAAACGTACCATATTCAGTGTTAATACTTTGTTGATCTAGACGTTCAACGGTCTGTTCATTGGTCATACGATAATGAATCAGGTCTGCAATGGTACCCATTTTTAAGCCATGCTTTTCAGCAAAAACTTCAAGATCTGGGCGGCGTGCCATTGTGCCATCTTCATTAATGATTTCACAAATCACAGAAGCAGGCTCTAAGCCAGCCAAACGTGATAAATCACAACCAGCTTCAGTATGTCCAGCGCGGTGCAGTACGCCACCTGGCTGTGCCATAAGTGGGAAAATATGCCCAGGTTGTACAATATCAGTCGGTTTAGCGTGTGCAGCAACCGCTGTTTGAATGGTATGCGCACGTTCAGCCGCTGAAATACCTGTGGTAATCCCTTCAGCAGCTTCGATAGATAAGGTGAAGTTCGTACCATGCTGTGCGCCATTGGCGTCAACCATAAGCGGCAGATCGAGTTGTTTACAACGATCACGACTTAAGGTTAAACATACTAAGCCACGCGCATGAGTAATCATAAAGTTGATGTCTTCAGGGCGTACGTGGGTTGCAGCAATGACTAAATCGCCTTCATTTTCACGATCTTCATCATCCATCAGGATAACCATTTTCCCTGCACGGATATCTGCTACAAGCTCTTCAACTGTATTGATCGGCATCAAGCTTCACCTTTTTGTTCTGTCGTATGACATTTTCATTTAATTCATTGTGACATAGTCTACCGTGTTTTGTGGCAGTTTGCCTATGCTTATCACATTCCATTGAGAAACATAGTTATACACAAGCTCTACGGTAAATGAAAAGCTAGATCTGTCATTTTTCGGTAGAATTCGTTTAATATTTCCACACTTGCTTAGCTTGATTTTATAATACATATTCAAAAAATATGATTTTTATAAAAAAAGCACTTTAAAAAAAGTGCTTTTAAAACCTTGAGATGGATTGAATATTTTAATCTGCTGAAATCACTTCTTTCTTTTTACCTTTTAAAATTTCAGTACGAATAGTTTGAGCTAATTCTGCAGATTCAGCATTCATTCCGTTGATCATAAATGCATGACGCGTGAGTAAACTTGTTGGATTTGGCATAGCAACTAATTGATAGTTCTCACCAATTTGTTTAAGCAGCTCATTGCTGAGGTATAAAGCCATTTCTTTAGCAATTAAATGATTGGATAAGCGTTCTGCTGCTTGTAAGGCGTCAAGCTGCATTGCTTCAACCTCAGTTGTTACAGCACAGCGTGTTTGTAAAACGAAGCGTTTGTCTTCGCGGTAACGTTTATACAGAACTTCAGATAATAATTGAAAAACAGAACCAATCATTAAAATACAAGGTAAAGCATTGGGTTTTTCTGTAGGAACAGTAATTGTTGCCCCTTGTTGGCTAAACTCTTGATGTACTGTGAAATCTTTCGAGTTGAGTTTGAAATGTTGTGCTGATAATTCAATACTCTTATTTAAGAAAATTTGACATAAATTAAAATAAGGAACAGAAACAGATTGATTGACTGTATTCATCAATTGTTTAGGGTCATAATATTGAATGTTAAGCGCTATCGCTGATTGATTTTTATCAAACTCAACAGGTTTCTCAACTTTCAGTGGTTTTGGTTTTGCTTGTTGTTTTGCTTGCGCAATCGCTAACATTTTATCGGCTTTTTCAGCTTCTAATGCTTCCATCAGTTGTTGAATTTCATGTTTTAAACGTGCTTCTTTGTTTAAACGTGCCAAAAATTCACTACGTGTAGGACGTGCAATGGCGCGATATGCTAGCCAAATTAAACCGTGAATGATGAGTGAAATTAAAATCGCCAACCATTGAGTACGTAAAATTTCACCAATACTTGGTTTAATTAAAGTAATTTCGATGCTGCCAACTTTTTTCTCATTTTGTAATGCATCACGTACAAAAACTTCGCCTTGACGTGTTTTTGCTAAGCCACTGGTTGCGAGCACTTGTTTCTGTGCATCTAAAATGCGAATCGAAGCGACGCTAGGGTTGGTTGCATAACGATTTGCCAACAGGGCTAAAGATACTGTATTGGCAGGTTCAAGCTCAGAAAGACTATCTGCAACCAACTGGCTGGTCATGAGTTGACCTTGGTTTGCGCGGTTTGCATTGAGTTGATGAGTTGTTGCAATTACCATCAAAAAAGTGTGTAAAGCAAAACTTATAATCAGTAGGCTAGCAAATAGCCCTTGTCTTGGCGCATTCAACTTAAACTTCCAAAGAAAAAATATTCGATTTCGATTATGATTCTAACAATAGTTGTAGCTCAGACCCGAGTCAATTCATGCGAGAAATCATTCTTATATCATTTTTAGGACCTGACCAACCCAATCAGTTTACTCGATTAATGCAAGTGTTGTCCGTACATTCTTTGCAAATATTAGATGTAGGGCAGGCAGTCATTCATAACCAGTTGACTTTAGGGATTGTAGTTTCGTCAGATGACCAAACCGCCACGGCTTTAGCCATGAAAGATATCCTTATTTTAGCACACGATATTGGACTCACTGTTCGATTTAAACCAATTACAGGTGCGGAATATGATCAATGGGTAAGTGAAGGTGGCAGAACCCGTTATATTGTAACGGCTTTAGCACCTGAACTTACTGCTGCTCATTTACAAGCAGTAACAAATATTGTGTCGAGTCAAGGTTTTAATATTGAAACTGTTACTCGTCTTTCGGGACGTCCTGAAAGAGAAGCACAAGACCATGAGCCAAAACGTTCATGTGTACAATTTGGCTTAAGTGGACAAATGTTAGACGCTGCTGCCATGCGTGCGGCATGTCTTCGACTTTCAGCCGAGTCAAGCATTGATGTTGCTGTACAAGAAGACAATGCTTATCGACGTAATCGTCGTTTGGTTTGTTTTGATATGGACTCCACTTTAATTGAACAAGAAGTCATTGATGAACTGGCAATAGAAGCGGGTGTTGGCGCGCAAGTCGCTGAAATTACTGAGCGTGCCATGCAAGGTGAATTGGACTTTCAACAAAGCTTCCGTGCGCGTGTTGCGTTATTAAAAGGTCTAGATGCTTCTGTTCTGCCTAAAATTGCAGAACGCCTGACTGTTACAGAAGGCGCAGAACGTTTAATTAAAACCTTAAAATCATTGGGTTATAAAACAGCAATTTTATCAGGTGGCTTCCAGTATTTTGCTGAATATTTACAAGCAAAACTTGGTATTGATGAAGTACATGCCAATATTTTGGATGTGCAAGATGGCATTGTGACAGGTGAAGTAAAAGGTCATATTGTTGATGGTGCACGTAAAGCATTGTTATTGACTGAATTGGCTGAAAAAATGGGCATTTCTCTAGAGCAAGCAATTGCAGTTGGGGATGGTGCAAATGATTTGCCAATGCTTTCAATTGCAGGTTTAGGCGTTGCTTTCCGTGCAAAACCCTTAGTTCGTCAAAATGCAAATCAGGCGATTTCTAGTGTTGGTTTAGATGGTGTTTTATATTTACTTGGTGTACATGATAAAGATTTAAACCGAGCTTAAGCACACAACAAAATTGCTATTTTTTAAAAGAAGAGTAACGCTAAGTTGCTCTTTTTTATTGATAAAATATATTTACATATGTGAGTTACATCACACTTTATTTGGTTTTAAATTGTACAGTTGAAAAAAACCTCATTTGTACAAAAAGTCACTTGATTTTTTTGTAATGACACGCAAAAGCTGAGTTTGATTAGAGTCTCTGAAAATAATCATGGTGAAAAGTGTAATGACAAAATACTATGACGACAAAGTGTGTCGTCTTACCTAAAAACAGGTATTTTCTTCTAAAAAAAATACGCCATAATGCAGCATATAAGCTTTGGTAAAATTGCAAAGAAAAAATATTGGCTTGATAAAAGTGGTTGTGTAAACGCCTCTATGAGGTTCACGTATCATTTTGATGGAGGTTTCTATGGTATCAGCGACATGGGCAACATTGATTGGATTTAGTCTAATTGCCGTAGCGTTGGCTACTGTGTTTTTTTCTCCTTATCGTCATTGGTTGGGATTTATGTTTGCTGGAATGGTCTTCTGGGGCATATTGGAGACGATACGGTTTAACGTACAGAATTTTTTTGATTTATCGGTTCCTTATAGTTATTTAACCGCAATTATTATTGCCATGAGTGCATTGATTGTTTTGTTGTTAAGAGCAGATCGTTTGGCACAAAAAACTTTGCAAAATCGTCAATATATTGAACATACCCCAGTATATGAAGAGGATTAGCAAGACTAAATGACTGACTTTAGAGTTCAATAAAATAATGAAAAAAGACATTTCAAAGGTATAGTGAATGATATACCTTTTTCTGAGTATAGTTTTGTTAGAAGTCTTGTATTGCAAATAACAAGTTATGCTAGGATGGTGAATAGATTTTTTTTATATTAAAACAACAGGCTTAAATGTCATGAAACTTTCTTCAATTCCAGTTGTGAAGTTACCAATCGTAGATGCAAGTACAGATCCACTCGATCTACTCGTATTAGGTTTAGCACTTCGTATGAAGCAATTGGCACGTACGAGTCCAAAATTTATTGAGTTGACCCATGATCGTCAATTCCGTATTCAAATTGGAACAGATTTAGGAGTTGCACGTCAAATCCTTGTAAATAATGGTCAAATTGATACGGTTTCAGGTGCTGAGGAAAAGGCTGATTTCATTTTACAATTTGCTGATAGTGAGCAAGGTGTAAAAACTTTAATGAAAGGCGATCCGAGTGCATTTATGACAGGCATGCAAAACGGTACAATTAAAATGGAAGGTGATTTCAGCTTATTGGTTTGGTTTAACCAAGTGGCTAAATTGATTCCACCTAAAGTGCCAAAACCTGTCAAAGAGAAAATTGCATTGGCACGTCAGTTTCTTAAAGAAAAGACAGGTCGCTAATTTTGCTTGAAGTATAGAGACTGATGAATAAAACGCATCAGTTTCTTGCTATATAAAAGAATGAAAATAAAAAATATAAAAATACTGATTTTAAGTTTATTGGTGAGTAGCTTATTCAACGGATGTACTCAGTTAAAACCAACACCTGCCACAACTTTTATTGATCTCTATATTTTGAATAAAACCGTAACACGAGTTGTTGAAGTCAAAGTGACTTATAAACAAGGTCAGTTGTGCTTTAAACAGTTACCTGCATTTTCGACACTGCATCAGTATTTACCAAGTTCACAAGACACCGACCTCATGATTGATGTGATAGATCACAAGGACAGACGCATCGAACGCATATGGACTTTGTGATTGAAAAGAGCACAGTAGGTCAACTTCAACTGGAAATTGACCCAACATTGGAGGTGATGGCTTCAGGTAATTTTTCTATGCAATCGCAATGATATGAGTTACTCAACTTCTAAATTAAAGGTCACGGGTCCATCATTAACCAAGTGAACTTTCATATCGGCAGCGAAAATACCCGTTTGTACATGTTCAAATTGTGTTTTGGCATACTCAACCAGTTGATTGTAGAGTGCTTCAGCCTCACTTGGCGGCATCGCAGGACCAAAATCAGGACGTAGACCTTTTTGAGTCTGTGCCATGAGGGTAAATTGTGAAACGAGTAATATCCCACCACCAGCCTGATTGACATTCCAGCCCATTTTGCCTTGTTCATCATCAAAAAAACGATATTTCAAAATTTTATCAATCAGTTTTTTGCCTTTTTCAAAATTATCATCTTTTCCTAGACCTAAAAAAACCAAGATACCTGTTTGGATTTCACCTGTGATTTGACCATCCACAACTACTTTTGCTTCTAAAACTCGTTGTAATAACGCGCGCATATTTGAACCATGACTGATATTTTTTAACCATATGAATTTTATCAAATTTAGAGCTTAGATAATTGAAATGACTGAAAAAATATAATGTATTGAAAAATATGAGAATTATGGAAAGTAGATTTATTGATCTATTTATCCGATTATTTTTATAATAATAAACGGTTTTATCAATTAACGATAAATGTGTAATTTAAGTATAGCAGGAAAGGTAGATATTTGAGAGATTAACATGTTTAAGCGTTCATTACTTGTTGCCATGCTCGCAGCAGCAACAGCAGTAGTTCAAGCAGCACCGCTAACAAAAGACAACGGTGCGCCAGTGGGCGATAACCAAAACTCAATTACAGCAGGTGAGTATGGTTCAGTTCTTTTACAAGATGTACAGTTAGTTCAAAAATTACAACGTTTCGGACGTGAGCGTATTCCTGAGCGTGTTGTACATGCACGTGGTACAGGTGCGTATGGTGAGTTTGTTGCAACTAAAGATTTATCTGATTTAACCATTGCATCATTGTTTAAGGCAGGAACGAAAACTCCAGTATTTTTACGTTTTTCAACGGTCATTCATCCTAAAGGTTCGCCTGAAACATTGCGTGACCCGCATGGTTTTGGTCTGAAATTTTATACGCAGGAAGGTAACTGGGACTTAGTAGGTAACAACTTACCGGTCTTCTTTATCCGTGATGCGATTAAATTCCCTGATTTTATTCACGCAATGAAGCCAAGCCCAGTATCTAATGTTCAAGATGCCAATCGCGTTTTTGACTTCTTACAAAGTCAGCCTTGGGCAGTGAATATGCTGACTTATGTGTATTCAAACTTGGGTACACCAGCAAGCTATCGTAACTTGGATGGTTTCGGGGTACATGCTTTCAAATTGTACAATGCCAAAGGTGAGTATAAATATGTGAAATTTAATTTCCGTACTCAGCAAGGTTTAAAAGGCATGAACATGGAAGAAACCCAAGCGATGCAAGCGAAGGATTTCAACCATTTAACCAATGATCTTTACAATACCATCAATGCAGGTAAGTTCCCGAAATGGGACTTGTATATTCAAGTGCTTGATCCAAAAGATCTAGATAATTTTGACTTCAATCCACTCGATGCAACCAAAATCTGGCCAAGCAATTTAATTCCTGAAACCAAAGTGGGTACGCTGACTTTAAACCGTATGCCAAAGAATTTCTTCAATGAAACTGAGCAATCTGCATTTGCGCCAGGCAACTTGGTACCAGGTATTGAACCGTCAGAAGATCGTTTGTTACAAGGTCGTATTTTCTCTTATTCAGATACGCAAATGTATCGTTTAGGCGCAAATCATCAGCAAATTCCTGTGAACCGTCCATTGGTGAGCGTGAATAACAACAATCAGGAAGGTTTTATGAACATGTCTGAGCGTGATTCAGATGTGAACTATGAACCAAGCTTGAAATCGCCTAAACCTGCAACTGAGCATGCTAAAGCAATCAATACACCATTGGGTGAGAAAGTGCTTCAGCAAGCGATTCAGAAAGAGCAACCTTTTAAACAGGCAGGTGAGTTGTACCGTTCATATTCAGCCTTAGAAAAAACGGACTTGATTCGTAACCTTGCTGCGGACTTGGGTCAAGTGAAAGATGCTGAAACTAAGCACATCATGCTGTCTTATTTCTATAAAGCTGATGCTGATTATGGAACACGTTTAACGAAAGCGGTAAATGGTGATCTTAAACAAGTACAAGCAAAAGCAGCGAAATTGAAAGATTAATTTGGTCTAGTTGTGCGTATTGGTGACTAGGGCATCAAGGATGTCACCTCCGAAAAGTCCTGTAAAACTCGAATCCTTTCCTGCAACCCTAGGGGAGTTTTACAGGCATTGTTTATATTGATGAGGAGTGTTTGAAATGAAAATATATTTACAAGGGATCATGCTATCTTTGTTGAGTATTGTAATGATGACATTACTCACCTTAGGAATAAGTGCAGTTTCTGCACAAGAGGTAGAACAGCAGCAAGCTAAAGTCACACAGCATGCACAAAATGAATTAATTGATTTATTTTTTGCAGCCGCACGTACAGGTAATAATGAAGTCACTAAAGAGTTTCTAGAGCATGGTTTTCCTGTTGATGTGCAAAATCAGCAAGGTTTTACCGCTTTGATGATGGCAACATATTATGGGCATCAAAATACGGTCACGACTTTATTGGAACATGGTGCAAATCGTTGTGTGCGAGATCAAAAAGGGCATACTGCACTGATGGGTGCAATTGTTAAAGCAGAGTGGTCAATTGCGAAACAATTAAAAAAAGTGGATTGTGATGTTCAAGCTAAACAAACAGGTTTATTAACCATAGAAGAATTTGCAAAAGTGTTTGGGCAACTTGATCAACTGAAATCACTGGATCACTAAAACTTTATTTCTGGTTTAGGGTCATGCTTTGGGTCTCGGCTATATGCAAAAAATGCAAAAAAAATCCCTCAAGCCGAGTCAAGAGGGAAAGTGGATCAACTTTTTAAGACTAATATCATGTGTTTTATGCAGATTTAGCAGTAATCGTTTGTTGATTGGCTTCTAGTTCACGAACCAAAGGCAATACTTTTTCACCAAAATATTCAACTTCTTCAATGAAGTGTAAAAAACCTGAAAGCACTAAATCAACACCGACATTTTTCAGCTCAAGAATACGTTCAGCAATTTGTTGCGGAGTTCCAATTAAGTTGGTTTTAAAGCCATCATTGTATTGGACTAAATCTTCAAAAGTAGATTTTGCCCAGTTGCCTTCACCTTCTTTAGATGCCGCACCTGCCTCACGTGTTGCATCGCCAAAGGCATGAACAGCTTCAACATTTGCTTTATCAATAATTTCTTGTAAAACAGCTTGAGCTTCTTCTTCTGTATCACGAGCAATAATAAAAGCATTCACACCAATTTTGACATGATGACCATTTAATTTCGCTTTTTCACGGATATCATCGATTTGCTTTTTCAGTTCTTCTGGGCTATTTCCATTGGTAAAGTACCAATCTGATACACGAGATGCCATATCTCGCGCAGCACGAGAACTTCCGCCTTGAAAAATCTCAATATGTGGTTTTTGAACAGGTTTTGGTGAAAGCGTGTAGTCTTTAAACTGATAATATTTACCATCAAAACTATAATTATTGGTTGTCCAAATTCCTTTTAAGGTACGAATAAATTCTTCTGAGCGCACATAGCGCTCATCATGCTCGGGTCAAGGCTCACCAATGGCATCAAACTCACCTCTAAACCAACCACTGACCACATTAATGGCAATACGCCCATTTGTGAGATGATCAATCGTTGCTAATTGTTTAGCGGCAAGCGCAGGTTTCCATGGACCAGGTAAAATAGCCGCGATCACTTTGAGTTTTTCTGTTTTTGCTAAAATTGCATGACTAAAGCTGACAGACTCATGTTGATTTTCAGCGTTATAACCTGCTGTAAAACGAATTTGTGTGAGTGCATATTCAAAACCACTTTTTTCAGCGGCTTGTGCCAAACGTACATTGTATTCATAGCTCCAATCTGTACGTTGTTCAATATTACTGACCACTAAACCGCCACTTACATTAGGTACCCAGTAAGCAAACGTGATATTTTGATTTTTTGACATGTTGCTTGCCCTCGCATTTTTAATACTTAAATTTTTAATAATAGATTTAAGCCACTTGTGTTTTTGGCTTTTTATGATGAAGTCGAGCTTCAGCAGCATCTAGGCTTGGCACTGCTGCGGATGGTAATACATCCTCTTGTTCAATTTGTTTATTAATACCAAGATTTTGTGCTGCTTGTTGAGACTTTTCTTTAATGACATTTGCACGTTGCCCTTTAGCAGGTGCCCATTCTAAAATTGGTAAGGCACGTGCAATTGCTAAGGTGATACGATCACGTAATAATTCACTATGAATGGTGTATTCAGGTGTAAAGTCGCGATCCGTGGCATAAACGCCAATAGGCAAAGTTTGTGCTTGAAAAAAACTAAACAATGGGCGCAGTTGATGTTCAAGTACCAGTGCATGACGGTCACTACCACCTGATGCTGCCAATAAAACAGGTACATCAACTAAAGCAGTTTGTTCTACAAAATCAAAAAAATGCTTAAATAATCCTGTGAAAGACGCTCGATAAACAGGTGTACCAACAATGAGTGCATCAGCGGCTTCAACGGCAGCAAGATCATCTTGTACCCGTTGCGGAAGTTGATTACGGTAAATTGCACCTCCTAGTAGATGTGCAATTTCACTAAATTTAATGAAATGTACATTAATAGGCGTTGCTTCACTGAGCTCATTTAAAATTGCTTGGACTAAACTTTCTGTTTTTGATGGATTATTCAAACCACCTGATACAGCGACAATATTTAAGGGTTTCTGCGGGCTTAATGACATTTTAACGACCTAAAATTTTTAATCTCGGAATAATTCTTATTGAATCAATCTTTGTTTAAGTCTGTAAAATAAGCAAAAACATATTGTTTATCATAATTTTATATATAATAAAAAATAAACATTTTATCGAAGGTTTTAAATATTAACTGACTGATATGCATAGATAGTTTTTTAGATGATAAGCAAAGCAACTTTAAGTATTTAATTTATATTTAAAAACGATAATGAAATACAAAAAATGATAAATAACATAAAATTTGTAGGGAATTTTCGTTTAAAACGACAAAACAGTTAAAAATTCGTTATATTTAATTATCTTTAACAGCAAGAGTGCGGTTAGAATGAAAGACTGTGCTAGAGAGCTCTCGCTTCGCTTATGAATATTTTAATCGTTGATGATCATCCACTGTTTCGCCATGCTCTAATTCAAGCGGTACGTTATAGTTTGCCGCAAGCTCAGATTCATGAAACTGCTGCAGTAAATGAATTTTATGAGCGTTTAGAAAATGGTCCTGAACCTGATTTAGTTTTATTGGATTTAAATTTACCTGGTGCATCTGGGTTCTCTGCACTAGTACATGTACGAGCGCAATATCCATTACTGCCAATCATTGTTGTTTCAGCACATGAAGAAACTTCAATTATTCAACGTGCAATTGCGCATGGTGCTATGGGGTATATTCCTAAATCAGCGCATCCGAGCCATATTGGTGAAGCAATTCGTCAAGTATTAGAGGGCGAAATTTGGTTACCACCAAATTTACCTGCCAATATGAGTTTTGATCCACGTGCAGCAGATGAAGCAGCCTTAGCTGAACGAATTCAGTCATTAACGCCGCAGCAGTTCCGTGTCTTGATGATGGTCGCGGAAGGTTTGTTAAATAAACAAATTGCGTATGAACTGGAAGTTTCTGAAGCAACCATTAAAGCGCATGTCACTGCGATTTTCCGTAAATTGGGCGTGCAAAATCGTACCCAAGCAGTATTGGCGATCAGTGCTTTAAATATTGAAGAAAAGAAAGTTTAAAACGATATCTCATAAAAATAGATGTGATAAAAAATGGATGCTTGAGCATCCATTTTTTTGATTATAAAGAGGTACTTTTAACGCTTCACAACAATTGAATCAATACCACTATGTTGCAAGGTTTGCTGTGCAATCACGGCAGCATTTTGTGATTCATAAGGTCCTGAAATAACACGATACCAAGTTTGATTTCCTTCAGTCGCTTGAACGACATCTGCGGATAAGCCATTCAAAATGATTTCAGCACGACGTGCGTCAGCACTATCTGGGTCTGGGTAGCTACGTACTTGTAAAATATATTCAGGTGCTGTTGGTGCAGGTGCTTGTTCAGATACATCTAAACCCGTATTCACCTCATTTGTAGCAGGTTTTTCAGGTGCTTCTACAATCACAGTTTGACTTTGAACACGAGTTTCAGGTACAGCCTGATCGGGAATAGGCGTTACTTGTTGATTTGGTAAAAGGTCATAAAAACGGTAGTCTTTATTGGTATCTTCTTGATAATGCTCAGAAGTGACTTCATTACTACGTGTTTTTACAGGAGCCCACGGTTTCCAGAGCATAAGTGCTACACCAAAACTGAGCACGATTAAAATAACCACAAGCATCCCTAGCCATTTTGGAACTAAGGGCTTTTTAGGCTTATTTGGTCGTTCAGACACGCCGCGTTGCGTTTTTCCAAACACGTGGAATTCCTCTTACTAAATAGTAACGTTATATGTGACAACGTCTTTGAGTACCGCTACGGTGAACGATACTCAATAGATTTTGAAAATAGATGGCTACTTTACATTGTCTCTGGTGCAGAAACACCAAGAAGCTCTAAACCATTATGTATAACTTGTTGAACATTTTGAGAAAGTAATAAACGTGCTTGAGTTAATTCAGCATCATCACCTAATACTTTATGTTCGTTGTACCAACCATGGAATAAAGCAGCGAGTTCTTTTAAATAATTCCCCACTTGATGTGGTTCATAATTGTTCGCAGCACGAATCACAATTTCTGGATAAGCTGCGAGTTTTGCTAAAATTTCTGTTTCTGCGTCTAGTTCTAATTTTGCAGCAAATTGACGTGCATTTACTGTATCAAAATTGATACCAGTTGCAGCCGCTTTTTCTAGCATACGACAAATACGTGCATGTGCATATTGAATGTAATACACCGCATTGTCTTTGCTTTGTGAAACAGCAAGATCTAAGTCAAAGTCAATATGTTGTTCAGACTTACGCATGACGTAATAAAAACGAGCAGCGTCATTGCCAACTTCTTTACGCAAATCACGTAAAGTTACAAACTGACCTGAACGAGATGACATTTGCACCATTTCACCGCTACGCCATAGGCTGACAAATTGAACCAATAATACGGTCAGTTTTTTCGAGTCATAGCCCATTGCATCAATCGCAGCTTTTACACGAGAAATATAACCGTGGTGGTCTGAACCCCAGATATCAATAATTTCGGTATAGCCACGTTGTAATTTATTTAAATGATATGCAATGTCAGACGCAAAATAAGTGGTTTGACCATTACGACGTTTAACCACACGGTCTTTTTCATCGCCAAATTCAGTCGATTTAAACCAGATGTTACCGTCTTTTTCATAGAGGAAGCCACGTTGATCAAGAGTTTGTAAGGCTTCATCAATTTTTTCAGTCAATGATGCTTCACTGAACCATTGGTCGAAAGTGACACCAAACTCGCCAAGGTCATCTTTAATGTCATCCAAAATGGCATGTAAAGCCGCCTGATGGAAAACACGATAACCTTCACCCAACGCATTTTGTGAATTGTGGATTAAGCCATCAATGTGTTTTTCTTTATCACCTGAAAGGATCACTTTGTTGCCGTCTGCATCGAGTTCTTCAGCATATTGCACATCTTCAGGAACATCCTGATAAATGTCAGCAACAGGGCGTACATATGCATCAGCATCTTGATCAATAATGCTCTGAGCAATTTCTTTGACATAGTCACCCTGATAAGCATTTTTAGGGAAAACCAAAGTTTGCCCTGTTAGCTCAAGGTAACGTAAATAAGTTGAAGTTGCGAGAATATCCATCTGACGACCTGCGTCATTGACATAATATTCACGGTCAACTGTAGCACCTGTTGCTTCAAGTAAATTTGCAACAGTCATACCGTAGGCTGCACCACGACCATGACCCACATGTAGACTTGAAGTCGGGTTGGCTGAAACAAATTCGATTTGGATTTTTTTTGCAGCATTTGCTTGGGTTTTACCAAATTGGTCTTTTTGAGCTTGAATGCGATCAAGAATTGCAAAACGTTGATCTGCATTTAAAAAGAAATTGATAAAGCCAGGACCTGCAATTTCAGCTTTGCTGATATCTGCAACTTCAGGTAAGTTCGCTAAAATTTTTTCTGCAAGATCACGAGGTTTCATTCCCGCAGCCTTAGAACTGATCATTGCGATATTTGACGCAAAGTCACCATGGCTTCGGTCTTTAGTTCGGGTCAAATGACCTGTGTTGTTCCAGTCGGAAGGAAGTACGCCTTCAGCTTGAAGGGCTTGTACCGCATGATCGAGAGCTGCTTGGATTGCCGTATTCATAATCAGTCGAAAAATAAATGTCGCAGAAAAACAACGAATATAGCAAATTTCCGCGTCTTTAGGTAAAACCATTTGTATGGATTCATCAAAGAGTGATGAATAACTTGATGAATGAAGTCTGTACGCTTTAGCTAAGTGTTTGATGTGGTCAAAATATAAAAAAATAAGGAGGTGTTCTAAATTGTGTACTGATTATGATGATACTGAAATGAATGAAAAAAATATTCAAGTACAGCCTCATTTATATTACAAAGTTTGTACTTCTTTTCGTAGGCGATGCCTTACTTTTTAAGGATAAAAAGTAACAAAAATCCTTTGTTGGACATGAGAAGCTAAGCTTCGCAAGATATCCGCCCTTGTCCAACGGCGACATCCATGTCGCCCTGCGATAGCACCACCACGTTAATTTTTAATTTTGGATAAGATGTACTACAAATTGGTGTGAAACTGCTCAGCATACTTTTGAAACATCGCCAAAACAATAATTGTTTAACGTATCAATATAACGCAAAAGCTTTTAAAAAAGCTGAGTTTCAATTATGGTGTGACGCTTTAAAATGAAAGTCTGTCGTTGTCTATTATGCATCATAAACCAGCCATGATTGTTGGCAATATTCCTAAGCTTCCAGCTAAATACGCTGCTTGGATTTTACCTTTATTTTTATCTGGATTAATGAGTGGTATCATTTCATTGATAAATACTGTAAAGAACTTAGGCTGGACTGAAAATTTATTTTCAATTTTCTTATCTGCTTGGATGTTATCTTGGTTGGTTGCATATCCTATGGTACTGATCATATTACCAATTGTGAAAAAAATAACCGCTTTATTTGTAGATATGTCGCCACCTTAAGCATCGAAATAAGCTGATCTATTGTTTTTTAAGCTCTATTAAATGTCTAAATCTATTTAATATCATTATAAATTTGCTAAATACCCCAAAGCCCTAAAAAAGGGCTAATCTATAGCCCGATATAGATGAAACTCTACTATTTTTGTCTAGATTTACATCTAAATCTACACATAATGAGATGGGATATGACCGCAGAAAACTTGAAAGCTAAAAAACCGTTATATACACCCTATGCAGGGAATACTTTACTTGAGCTTCCCCTTTTGAATAAAGGTTCAGCCTTTACCGAAGAAGAACGCAAAGACTTCAATCTGTATGGCTTAATTCCGCATGTTATTGAAACAATAGAAGAGCAAAGTCAGCGCTCTTATCAACAATATTGTGATTTTAATGATGCGATTAACAAACATATTTATTTAAGAAATATTCAGGACACCAATGAGACCCTGTTTTATCACCTGATAGAAAATCATTTAAGCGAAATGATGCCAATCATTTATACGCCAACCGTTGGTGAGGCTTGCCAACGTTTTTCAGATATTTATCGTCGTCATCGTGGCACATTTATTTCTTATCCTGATCGTGAAAATATTGATGACATTTTACATAATGTAAATAAAAAGAATGTCAAAGTGATTGTGATCACTGATGGTGAACGGATTTTAGGTTTAGGTGACCAAGGTATTGGTGGAATGGGGATTCCAATCGGTAAGCTATCCTTGTATACCGCATGTGGTGGTATTAGTCCTGCTTATACTCTGCCAATTACTTTAGATGTTGGAACAAATAATCAACAATTATTGAATGATCCAATTTATTTAGGTTGGAACCAACCTCGAATTAGTGGCGAAGAATATTATCACTTTGTTGATGAAGTGATTGCTGCTATTCAGCGTCGTTGGCCAAAAGCATTGATTCAGTTTGAAGACTTTGCTCAAAAAAATGCGATGCCTTTACTTGAAAAATATCGTAATCAAATTTGTTGTTTTAATGATGATATTCAAGGTACAGCCGCAGTTTCTGTTGGTAGCTTAATTGCAGCAAGTCGTGCAGCAGGCAAGCAGCTTAAGGATCAGAAAGTTGCATTTTTAGGTGCAGGTTCAGCAGGGTGTGGTATTGCTGAGCAAATTGTAGCGCAAATGATTGCAGAAGGTTTAACTGACACTGAGGCTCGAGCGCGTGTCTTTATGGTTGATCGCTTTGGTTTAATTACTGAAAATCAGCCAAATCTTCTTGATTTTCAGCGTAAGTTAGCGCAAAAAACGGATGAGGTTGCACATTGGGGCAATGCTGAGGAAGTCATTTCTTTACTTGATGTCGTTAAAAATGCCAAGCCAACAGTTCTCATTGGTGTATCTGGGCAACCTGGTTTATTTACTGAAGAAATTATTCGCACTTTGGCTGCCAATTGCGAGCATCCGATTGTTTTACCATTGTCAAATCCGACTTCTCGTGTAGAAGCTGTACCTTCAGATATTATTGAATGGACAGAAGGGCGTGCATTAATTGCAACAGGTAGTCCATTTACTCCAGTCAATTATCAAGGCAAGATTTTTAATATTTCACAATGTAATAACTCGTACATTTTCCCTGGCATTGGTTTGGGAATCGTGGCAGTACAAGCAACCCGTGTAACAGATAATATGTTGATGGCTTCAAGTAATGCTTTGGCAGATTGTTCGCCAAAACTACATGATATTGAAGCAGATTTATTACCTGATTTAGATGAGTTGCAAAGCGTATCTAAAATCATTGCTTTTAAAGTGGCTCAAGCTGCGATTGCAGATGGTGTTGCTCCTGCAATTAGTGATGAGCAATTGCAGCAAAATATTGAAAATAATTTCTGGAAGCCTGAATATCGCCGTTATAAACGCGTTCCTTTCTAATTTAAATTTTCAGTAAAATTACATAAAATGGAGTCTAATGAGGCTCCATTTTTTATATTTTAAGTGATCTAACAATGAAAAAAATAATCTTTGGCTTTTTAAGTTGTTTTTTAATATCTACAACACTCACTCATGCAAATGTATGTGAAAAACAATGGCAAGAGGAACAAAAAAATACAGTTCAAATCAAAACACTTAAACGTCAGCAATGTGCTTATATTTGGGATGACGCCAAAGTGATTGCATTGCTCAAAAAGATGAATTTGAAGCCGAAAAATGGTCAGTGGATGGCAACTGATGAGTGTGATGCGATCCAAGTGGGACAGCAAAAATATATTTTATATCAAGCTTATTATAAAAATGATTTGAGTGATTTATATGTGATTCGAGATTCGAACAATAACCTGTATGGGTTTTTTAGAGATTTAGGTAAATACTCTTTTGTAGATGATAAATTTATCCCGACAGCAACAGCAAATCAACATGGAGTTGACTTGAAATGTGCTGCTTTGGGAAATAATCCGAAATTATCAAATATTTTGATCCAAAATCTTTTCCAAAGAAAGATAGACTTAACCCATTATTCTTATGAAGATAGAAATAAATAAACAGAGACCATTCCCGTAAAATGAAAAAGTATTTAGGGTTATTTTTATTGCTGAGTAGTATGCATGCTTCAGCAAAAACGATGTATTGTGTACAAACGAGCCGTGATCTGATTTCTGAACTGTATCGAGATTATCCTGT
The DNA here is from genome assembly GCF_030325485.1 of Acinetobacter sp. R933-2. Classification (NCBI taxonomy): domain Bacteria; kingdom Pseudomonadati; phylum Pseudomonadota; class Gammaproteobacteria; order Moraxellales; family Moraxellaceae; genus Acinetobacter; species Acinetobacter sp. R933-2. The sequence continues at coordinate 31,683 of NZ_JACAIJ010000013.1, read as the reverse complement.
GCAATCAACGAAAGATCTTGCAGGTGCAAGTCGACAAGTGTTGCGTCAGTATTTTGATAGCCATCTGGTGCAGCTTTTGTTACGCGAGCAAAAATGTGCGGCAAAAGTACATGGGCAATGCAATTTGGACTTTAATATTTTAAGTAATTCACAAGATGTGGCTGATGATGTGGCGATTCGTGTTTTAGCAGCGAACGAGCATCAGGCAAAACTAAAAGTGGGCGAACAAATCCTCAATTTTAAAATGCGGATGGAAAACAATTGTATACGGATTCAAGATATTGAATATCAAGAAATAGGTCGCTTAAAACAAATTTTGAGTAGAAAATGAAAAAATATACGCTCTCAACAGTTGCTTGTTTGTTGTATGCCCATACTTCACGCTGAAAGCACGGCTCAAGCAGAGTTTAAGAAAGTTATGGTCAATGAATGGAAAGATCACGGAAGTTAAATGATAAAACTCAATAAATTAGCTCTCATTGTTGTAATGGTTTTAGGAATTGTGGCGTGTGATGATCAGTCAGAAAGAACAAGAGATGAGCAGTCAAAAGTCATACCACATACAGAAACTAAAGTAGAGCAGATCAAGCATTCAGAAAAAATATTACAAAAAGAAGCGCCACTAGATGCAGAAAGTTTTTGTAAAACGATGAGTGTTGAAACATGGTTTGCTTTTGATGAAGCAAGTGCTGAACCAATTTGTCATCAAGTCAAGTTTTATCAACTCAAAGACTATCAATGTGATATTTCAAAACATGCTTTTGGTCTGCACGAAGATGCAATTTATATTGAAAAAGGTGCGCATCGCATTTTTGCTTATCCAATAGAAAAACAATGTCTGGATGCTTTAGATGTTCGTGATTCTAATGCACCTTAAAAGTATGAAAATAAGATCAAAGCGAGAAAATCTTTGATCTTATTTTTTGTGTATTACTCTGTTTCTAAAATTTGTGCCAATAAATCTTCACTAGGCGCAAAATAATAAGCACCATCGAGTGGTGTAACAAAGTGCAGTAAACGGTCATGAACACCATCACCACTCGTACCAAACATACGCTCTAACATACGATCAATACGCGTTAAGTCTTTGGTATAGGCAATGAAAAATAATCCTTGATCGCCTTTGCCATCACCATAAGGTAAAGAATGACGTAGGATTTCGAGTTCTTCGCCTTCTTCATCTTCAATAACTGTTCTTACAATATGCGCATTTTCAGGTTTTTGGTCATCTTCAAGCTCAATTGACTCAAGCTTAGTACGTCCCATAACTTGTTCTTGTGCATCAACTTTAAGGCGTTTCCATTTTTCTAAATCGTGGGCATATCGTTGTGCAAAAATAAACGAACCATCTTGGAAAATACCTGTCTCTTCACCTAATAAAGCTGTTTCCGCACGATCATCCTTAAATTGTGGATTTTCAGTTCCATCAATAAAACCTGTGATATCACGACCATCAAAATAACGGAAACATACACGCTCATCTAAGACTTCAACGCGCTCTTGAATACCTTCAAAAAAGGATTGGCTCAGTGCAAAACAAATATCAGCACGTGCACTTGCTAAGTGAATAAGAACGTCTGCTTGAACAGCGGGCATTGGAAAAGTGCCATCAATTGCTTCAAGAGAAGAAAAACCTTCAGGTGTATCAGCATAAAGTTGCTGCCAAAGATCTAATCCAAATGCGACAGCGGTTTTAATTTGGGCATCAGGATGTTGTGTGATAAGACGATCACGTGTTGAAAATAGATCATCTAGTTTTTCTTTTAATTCAGCGATGGCTAAATCTTTTAAACGTAAAACAATAAAACGGGCATGGTCTGATGGTAGGGGCAAAATTACAGATTGTGCTGTCATTTTAAAGATGGCTCCTCAATTATTGTTTATGCAATGAATCTATTGTGCATGATGGAAAAATATCTCGGTAGAGCTTCGCTTATATTTTTAGCGATAAAATAAATCACGAGAAAAGGCAATGAAATGTCTATAATAACGTCTTTCTGATTGTCTCCCCAATTTTATGTCTTATCAAGTTTGGTTTGCATTTATGCTTGCGTGTTGGGTGATTAGTATTTCACCCGGTGCACGTGCGATCGCATCGATGTCAAGTGGTTTAAATTATGGCTTTCGTCGCGGTTATTGGAATGCACTAGGGCTGCAATTGGCTTTGCTGGTACAAATTGGCATTGTTGCTGCTGGAGTAGGAGTACTATTTGCGACGACTCCTTGGGCATTTCTAGTGGTGAAATGGTTCGGTGTTTTATATTTACTCTATTTAGCCTATATGCAATGGAGAGCACCAATTCAGAATATTGAAATTAAATCGGAAAATAAACCTAAAACCATTCCTATGGTCATTTTGCATGGTTTTTTGATTAATATGAGTAATCCTAAAGCGATTGTATTTTTGTTGGCGGTTTTACCTTAGTTTTTGGATGTAAACAAGGCACAACCGATTCAATATCTGACGATGGCTGTGACCATGATTACGATTGATTTGATGGTTATGGCAGCTTACACGGGTTTGGCTGCTAAAGTGTTACGCTTATTGAAGTCGCCTCAGCAACAGAAATATATGAATCGTACCTTTGCTATATTATTTAGTTGTGCCGCAGCTTTGTTGAGTTTGGTGCATCAGTGATCGAATAGATTTCAATTGTTATTTTGCTCTGGATTAATTGGTCTTGGTGTCAAAACTTCAGTCGATCATAATTTTTGATTGAGGCATAAATTGTAAAAGAAAAAAATAAAATCAGAAAACTACTTAACAATCTTGCAGATCTTGCCCGATAGATTTGGTATTCAAGTTGACTGACTTCAGTTATAAAACTATTTCTTTCAAATAGATAATAAGTATTGGTAGCTTTTTCAACTCGAAAGTTCCCAACTAGTGTATAGAAAATAAAAAATTGAAGCAGTGCATAAATGAATAAAATTATAAATATAGATTGAAAATTTTTAGACCAAGTTGCAAAAGCCCAAGACTGATTTTGATTATTTTTCTGCTTCAGAATGAGCCAAAAGGTATTTAAAAATAAAGGTAAAACTAAACTGATGAGAATCTCAAAGGAAAAGGGGAGATAACTCAAAAAACTATACAGATGAATCAATACACAAATCATGAAACAGACAATATTGAATATTGCAAACAGGTTCAATGATTTAAAATCATACATTTTTAACTCATTTTTTTAATTTTCTGAATGGTAAATACTGAAGCAAACAAAATCGACATGGTTAAAACAATACTTAAACCTGTTGAAATGTTTAAACCTGCACTTGACCACAAGCCAATACTGACACCAAGTTGAGCAATAATAAAAGCAGCAATGACCATTTGCTTAGGAGAATGCGAAACTAGACGAGCTGTCAAAGCGGGGATCACCAATAATGCCCCCATCAATAACGAGCCGACAGCACGTAATGCCAAGACTGTAAATAATGCCAATAACAACATAAAAATCAAACGTTGCCATTTAGCATTTACACCCTCACTCACAGCAATATCAGGGTCAATGGCGATTTGAATTTGCGCTTGCCAATGCCTAAACAACACAAGCAATGCTGCAAAAATAATACCAACAAATACAGGCAAGTCCGACCATTCTATTGTCAGTAAATCACCAAAAAGATAGCTTAATAATTCAGGACGCAAGGCAGGTAAGTGCTGAATAACCAATAAGCCTGAACAAAGTAGAGTTGCAGAGCATAAAGCAAGCAATGCGTCATTTGGTAAGCGAGGATCATGTAAAATCCATAATACGCCAACCAACAAAATTGCAGTAAAACTTACACCGACCCAAAGAGGTAAACTCACAACAGCGGCTAAAGCCACACCTAAGAGCGTACCATGTGCCATTGTGTCGGCAAAAAAAGACATACGACGCCACAACATGAGACAACCTAAGGGCGCAGTTAGAAAAACTAACAACGTTCCCATAATCCATGCAGGTAATAGGAGTTGTAACCATTCCATCATGGCTTAGGCTTCCGGTTCAGGGTGAATGTGTGGACGAGAATCATGTTCACAGGTTTTAGCTGAGTCACCATGCGCACAATGATCATGATGATGTTGATAAAGAACTCGGTTCGTTCCAAAAATTGCTTGATACTCAGGATGTTGCTGAATATTTTCAGGTAAACCACTACAACAAATGTGCTTATTTAAACATACAACACGTTGAGTACCTTGCATGACCCATTGCAGATCATGCGAAACGATTAAAATAGAACAACCATAACGTTCAGGTAAACTTCTAACATAATCATACAGTTCAGCTTCAGATTGAATATCTAAGCCTTGCATCGGTTCATCAAGCACTAAAACATCAGGTTGGCGTAATAATGCACGTGCCAATAAAACACGCTGACGTTCACCACCTGAAAGTTGTTGCACTTTCGAATGATTAAGCTGTGCAATACCTGTATCTCTGATAATTTCAGCTTTAATTGCTTTATCACATTTTTCTAAATTTAATAAATCTTTAACACGTAGAGGTAAACTATGTGAAGGATTAAATTTTTGCGGTACATAAGCTAATTTAAGCTTTTTAGTACTGATAATGCGCCCAGAACTTGGTTTAACAATGCCCAATAACACTTTAATGAGTGTGGATTTACCCGCACCATTTGGACCAATAAGCGTGACAATTTCTTTTTCATGCAAAGAAAAATCGACATTTTTTAAAATATCACGCTCATCAATACGAACATTAATCTGCTGTAATTGAACCAATGATGGCGTTAGACCTTGTTCGAGCACTGCTGACATAGTCCTGAAATCTCAATAATACTGTGATGGGCTTTAAAATGGTCAGAGTCAGCCAACTGATCTAATTGTTCAATTAAGCCTTTTGCTGAAGCTTCTTTGACAGTTTGACATTGCGAGCAAATTAGAAAAGCAGCTTGGTGCCCTTCACGAGGGTGGCAACAAGGAATATAAGAATTAATCGAAGTTAAGCGATGAATAAAACCTTTCTCTAATAAAAAGTCTAAAGTTCTATATACAGTAGGTGGGGCAGCAGGGCGGTCAGATGTACCTTTTAACTTGGCTAATAAGTCATAAGCACCCACAGGACCTGTCGCATTTAAAATTAATTCTAAAACCTCTTTACGTAAGGGTGTGAGACGAGCACCGCCAGCAGTACAAATATTTTCTGCTTCTAATAGGCGAGCTTTGACATTTTTATGGTCATGTACGCCATGTAAAGTATCATGATGCTCGTGTGAACATAGGTTCATTGCACACCTCAAAAGACGTTTAAAATAATAAGACGATCGCAAATAGTAACATGAAGCCAGATCATGTTACGAATAGCATAGGTTTTTTTTAAATTTTGTTATATTATAACATTTAAATTATTTGGGTAAAATACTCTCCATGAAACGCTTCATTGCTTTGTGCTTTAGTGCATTATTTATCAGTGCAACTTGGGCACAATCGCCATTAGTAGTCTCAACACATGCCATCTATTTAATTTCTAAAAAAGTAACACAAGGAGTTGAAGAGCCTGTTTTACTTTTAGATAACCAAAGTGGACATGATGTACAACTCACCCCAATGAACCGTAAGACCATTAAAGATGCGTCATTGGTTATTTGGTTGGGCAAGGCGCATGAAGCACCTTTAGAAAAGGCATTGGAAGGAAATGCAAATGCAATTTCGATTTTAGATTCGGGCATTATTCAAGCATTGCCTTTGAGAAATACGCGCGGCGTTGCACTCAACAATACAATTGATACCCATGTTTGGCTTGATCCAAACAATGCTGTACGTATTGGTTTCTTTATTGCAGCATTACGCTCACAACAATATCCAGAAAATAAAACGGCTTATTGGAATAATGCGAAAAAATTTGCAAATGAAATGCTCTTGGTATCACAAAAATATATAGGTATAGGTGCAACACGACCATACTGGTCATATCATGATGCATATCAATATCTAGAGCGCTCTTTAAACTTAAAATTTGCAGGTGCAATGACTGATGATCCGCATGTTGCACCCACTATTGCACAGATTAAGTATTTGAATGATACACGTCCTTACAAAAAAATGTGTTTACTTGCAGAGGCGAATGCGAGCCCAAGTCAATATAAAAAGTTAGGTGAGCTTTCATTTCAAACAGTTGATGAATCCTTAGCGAAACAACAAGATTTTGTGGTTGCATGGCAAGCTTTAGCAAGAGAAACACAAGATTGCGTACTAAATGCACGGAAATGATGCAAAAAATAAGCAACAATTGTATATATGAAAAGCAACGCTAATATTGAAAAAAACACGACTAAGGTCGGGAAAAGATTGCATGTTCAGGGGTGTAACTCTATAATGCCTGCGATTAAAAACGATCATCAGCTAAACTTGTCAAGCATTTGTGTTGTGAGTGGATAAAAAATGAGCCGAACTAGTCGCTTGATTGACCGACGATTAGCAAAAGCTTTGGTCTATTTACAAGCATCAATGATTCCTGTTTCAGCCTTGATAGCGTGGGTCTTGAAAGACTCAACTGCGGCTTTAAGTGCAGCATTAGGTGCATTTATTTGTTGGCTTGCCAGTTGTTATTTTTCTTGGCAGTCGTTTCGAGCAGCAGGTGCACGAGCTTCCAAGCAAGTTCTTTCGAACATGTATCGGGGCATGATGGGCAAATTTGCGATTGTGATTGTTGGATTCATTTTAATTCTAAGCAATGTGAAGCCATTGTCAGCGGTTGCATTGTTTTGTGGTTTCATTCTTGTTCAGTGTATGACGTGGTTCGCGCCGTTTCTGGCAGCACGTTTACAAAAATAAGTTTAGAAGCAACAAAAATGAAGTTTTTTTAGAACTTTAACGAGATATCAAGCAGCACGCGATGTTCGTTAAATTTCTAATTTAGTATTTGACATTAACCAGGTGTGATTTATGGCTGCTGAAGAACATACCCTTACATCGACTGAGTATATTCAGCATCACTTGACCAATATGACCTATGGCAAAATGCCAGATGGTACATGGAAGTTGGCTGAGACTGCTGCTGAAGCCAAAGAGATGGGGTTCACTGCTATTCACTTGGATTCAATGGGTTGGTCTATTGGACTTGGTCTGATTTTCTGTTTGTTGTTCTGGACGGTGGCGAAAGCTGCAAATGCTGGTATTCCAGGCAAGCTCCAGTCTGTAATCGAAATGATTATCGAGTTTGTTGACTCAAGCGTGCGTGATACTTTCCACGGAAAGTCACGCTTAATTGCACCTTTGGCATTAACCATTTTCGTGTGGATTTTCCTCATGAACTTAATGGACTTAATCCCTGTTGACTTTATCCCGTATACAGCTCAACAAGTGATTGGTTCTATGCTCGGTGTAGATCCACATCATGTTTACTTTAAAATTGTTCCAACTACTGACCCTAACGTAACTTTAGGTATGGCGTTGTCAGTATTTGCATTAACTATTTTCTATAGTATTCGTGAGAAAGGACTTGCTGGCTTTGGTGCAGAATTTGCACTTAACCCATTTAACCCAAGTAACCCGATTGCGAAAGCGTTACTGATTCCTGTAAATATTTTACTTGAACTTGTAACCTTTATTGCACGTCCAATCTCATTGGCACTCCGACTGTTCGGTAACATGTATGCAGGTGAATTAATCTTCATTCTAATTGCATTATTACCATTCTGGATCCAATGGGCGTTGTCTGTGCCTTGGGCTATTTTCCATATTCTTATTATTACCTTACAAGCATTCATTTTCATGATGTTGACTATCGTATATATGAGTATGGCTACCGAAAAGCATTAATTAATTTGCTCAACTGCAACAGGGCAGTTGGGCTAAAGTTTTTTGTTTGATTTAAACTCAACCTCTGAGGATTGTTTCATGGATTTAGTAGTTGGCTTATCTGCTGTCGCAGCTGCTCTTTTAATCGCGTTTGGCGCATTAGGTACTGCAATTGGTTTTGGTCTTTTGGGTGGTCGCTTCCTTGAAGCTGTAGCTCGTCAACCAGAATTAGCTCCACAACTTCAAACTCGTATGTTCTTAATCGCGGGTCTTCTTGATGCTGTGCCTATGATCGGTGTGGGTATCGGCTTATTCATCATCTTCGCTAACCCGTTCATCGGCTTATTGGGTTAATTCGCTACATTCCGAAATCAACTATTTGAGGAATAGCAATGAATATCAACCTCACATTGATTGGCCAAGCGATTGCATTTGCGATGTTTGTCGCATTCTGCATGAAGTTTGTATGGCCACCACTAATCAATGCGATTAGTGAGCGTCAGCGTAAAATTGCTGATGGCTTAAATGCTGCTGAAAAAGCGAAAGCTGATCTTGCTGATGCACAATCGCAAGTAAAGCAAGAAATTGATGCAGCAAAAGCACAAGCGGCTCAATTGATCGAACAAGCGAACCGTCGTGCGGCACAATTGGTCGAAGAAGCGCGTACTCAAGCATCTGCTGAAGGTGAGCGTATTCGTCAACAAGCGAAAGATGCTGTTGACCAAGACATCAATTCTGCTCGTGAAGAATTACGTCAACAAGTTGCTGCTCTTGCAGTTGCTGGTGCAGAGAAAATTCTGAACCAACAAGTTGACGCAGAAGCTCATAATGCCATGCTGAATCAGCTGGCTGCTAAACTTTAAGAGAGGCGAATATGGCTGAACTCTTGACGTTGGCACGCCCATACGCTAAAGCAGCATTTGCTTATGCATCTGAGCAAAATGCAACTGACACTTGGTCAAATGCATTACAACTGCTCAGTGCTGCGGTGCAAGATGAAGCATTCTCCGCTTATTTAAATCGCCCTGAGTTGACACCTGCTGAGCAGGTTGCACTTTTTGCGAAAGTTTTAGGTAATGAACAAACTGCAGCTGTGTCAAACTTTTTGACACTCCTTGCAGACAATGGTCGTTTGACATTGTTACCTGAAGTTGAAGCAGAATTTGAACAACTCAAATCGCAAAATAACAACACTGTAGATGTTGTGATTGAATCAGCTTTTCCGCTTGATTCAGTACAAGAACAGAAGTTGGCTCATGCGTTAGAAAAACGTTTGAACAGCGCTGTTAAAGTTACAGTTGAAGTAAATCCAGCACTTATTGCTGGTGTTGTTATTCGTGCAGGCGACCAAGTGATAGATGATTCTGCGCTTAGCAAGCTTGAAAAAATGCGTACTCGTCTTTTAGCATAATTGTAAACAATAATTGCATAAGACGAAGACTGAACTAATAAAAGATTGAGGTATAGCGCAATGCAACAACTGAATCCATCCGAGATCAGTGCGCTCATTAAACAGCGTATCGGCGATCTGGACACCAGCGCGACCGCTAAGAACGAAGGAACCATTGTTATGGTTTCCGACGGTATTGTGCGTATTCACGGCCTTGCTGATGCAATGTACGGTGAAATGATCGAATTCGACGGCGGCTTATACGGTATGGCACTGAACCTAGAACAGGATTCAGTGGGCGTCGTTGTTTTAGGTAACTACTTAAGCCTTCAAGAAGGTCAAAAAGCGCGTTGCACAGGTCGTGTATTAGAAGTTCCGGTTGGTCCAGAACTTTTAGGCCGTGTAGTAGATGCTTTAGGTAATCCAATTGACGGTAAAGGTCCAATTGATGCGAAATTGACTGATAAAGTCGAAAAAGTTGCACCTGGTGTAATTTGGCGTCAATCAGTGGATGAGCCTGTACAAACTGGTTATAAATCAGTTGATACAATGATTCCTGTAGGCCGTGGTCAGCGTGAGTTGATCATCGGTGACCGTCAAACTGGTAAAACAGCGATGGCGATCGATGCGATTATCGCTCAGAAGAATTCTGGTATTAAATGTGTTTACGTTGCAGTTGGTCAAAAGCAATCAACTATCGCAAACGTGGTACGTAAGCTAGAAGAAACTGGTGCTATGGCGTATACAACTGTTGTAGCAGCAGCGGCAGCGGATCCAGCAGCAATGTTGTTCCTTGCTCCGTATTCTGGCTGTACAATGGGTGAATACTTCCGTGACCGCGGTGAAGATGCATTGATCATTTATGATGATTTGTCTAAGCAAGCTGTTGCTTACCGTCAAATTTCATTGCTTCTTCGTCGTCCACCAGGTCGTGAAGCTTATCCTGGTGACGTATTCTATCTTCACTCTCGTCTTCTTGAACGTGCTTCGCGCGTTTCTGCTGACTACGTTGAGCAATTCACGAAAGGTGAAGTTAAAGGCCAAACTGGTTCTTTGACTGCATTACCGATCATTGAAACTCAAGCGGGTGACGTATCTGCATTCGTACCAACAAACGTAATTTCGATTACAGATGGTCAGATTTTCCTTGAAACATCATTATTCAACTCAGGTATTCGTCCTGCAGTGAACGCGGGTATCTCTGTATCTCGTGTTGGTGGTTCAGCGCAAACTAAGGTCATCAAAAAATTGTCTGGTGGTATCCGTACTGCTTTGGCTCAATACCGTGAATTGGCAGCGTTTGCTCAGTTCGCTTCTGACCTTGATGAAGCAACTCGTAAGCAACTTGAACATGGTCAACGTGTAACTGAATTAATGAAGCAAAAACAATATGCTCCATATTCAATTGCTGACCAAGCTGTTTCAATTTATGCATCTAACGAAGGCTATATGGCTGACGTAGAAGTGAAGAAAATCGTTGCATTTGATGCGGCGTTAGTTGCTTACTTCCGTGCAGAACATGCTGCGTTAATGCAAAAAATTGACGAGACTGGTGCTTGGGATAAAGATATCGAAGCAGCATTCAAAGCTGGTATTGAAAGCTTTAAAGCGACTCAAACTTACTAATTTCAACTTCTGTTGGATTTAGTGTTGGTTTGGTTCACGGATCAACCTTCGGAAGCTCGAAAGGGCTTTCGAATACTAGGTTAAGCGTATGGCAAATTTAAAAGAAATTCGCGCCAAAGTAGCTAGTATCAAGAGCACGCAGAAGATTACTCGCGCGATGCAAATGGTAGCAGCTTCTAAGATGCGTCGTGCGCAAGAGCGCATGGCTCAGGGCCGTCCGTATGCCGAAAATATGCACCGTGTAATTGCTCATTTGGTACAAGCGAATCCTGAATATAAACATCGTTATATGGTTGAACGCCCTGTAAAACGCGTTGGCTATATCATTGTTTCTTCAGATCGCGGCCTTGCTGGTGGTTTGAACATTAACTTGTTCAAAAAAGTGGTTAAACACGTACAACAGCAACAAGAGCAGTCAATTGAAGTTCAATTTGCTTTGATTGGTCAAAAAGCGGTTTCGTTTTTTAAAAACTACGGCGGTAAAGTACTGGGTGCAACAACCAATTTAGGTGATGCTCCGAGTCTTGAACAGTTAACTGGTTCTGTACAGGTGATGTTGGACGCATTTGATAAAGGCGAATTAGATCGTATTTATCTTGTGTCAAACGGCTTTGTCAATGCCATGACTCAAAACCAAAAAATCGAACAACTTGTTCCATTAGCAGCTGCTGATACGAACGAGAATCTTAACCGTCAATACGGTTGGGATTATCTATATGAACCAGAAGCTGAAGAGCTTTTAAATGGTTTATTGGTTCGTTACATCGAGTCTATGGTTTACCAAGGTGTGATTGAAAACATCGCATGTGAGCAGTCTGCTCGTATGGTTGCAATGAAAGCTGCAACTGACAACGCAGGTGATCTCATCAAGAGCCTACAACTCATTTATAACAAGCTGCGTCAAGCCGCGATTACTCAGGAAATTTCTGAGATCGTTGGTGGTGCCGCTGCCGTTTAACATTATTTTGAATTGAGGAGACAGCAATGAGTAGCGGTCGTATCATTCAGATCATCGGCGCGGTTATCGACGTCGAGTTCGAACGTAACAACGTTCCTAAGATCTATGACGCTCTCCAAGTTGACGGTACTGAAACTACTTTAGAAGTTCAGCAACAACTTGGTGATGGCGTAGTTCGTACTATTGCAATGGGTTCTACTGAAGGCCTTAAGCGTGGTTTGGACGTAACGAATACAAACGCACCAATCTCTGTACCTGTAGGTACAGCATGTTTGGGTCGTATCATGGACGTTCTTGGTCGCCCGATCGACGAAGCTGGTCCTGTAGCGACTGAAGCGCGTTTACCGATTCACCGTCAAGCGCCTTCTTATGCTGAACAAGCAGCTTCTACTGACCTTTTGGAAACTGGTATTAAAGTCATCGACTTACTTTGCCCGTTTGCGAAAGGTGGTAAAGTTGGTCTGTTCGGTGGTGCGGGTGTTGGTAAAACCGTAAACATGATGGAATTGATCAACAACATCGCGAAAGCTCACTCAGGTTTATCTGTGTTTGCTGGTGTTGGTGAGCGTACTCGTGAAGGTAACGACTTCTATCACGAGATGAAAGATTCTAACGTTCTTGACAAAGTAGCAATGGTCTACGGTCAGATGAACGAGCCACCAGGTAACCGTTTACGCGTAGCGTTGACTGGTTTGACGATGGCTGAATATTTCCGTGACGAGAAAGACGAAAACGGCAAAGGTCGTGACGTATTATTGTTCGTAGATAACATCTACCGTTATACACTTGCGGGTACTGAAGTATCAGCATTGTTAGGTCGTATGCCGTCTGCTGTAGGTTACCAGCCAACTCTTGCAGAAGAGATGGGTGTTCTACAAGAACGTATTACTTCGACTAAGTCTGGTTCGATTACATCTATCCAAGCGGTATATGTACCTGCCGATGACTTAACAGATCCATCGCCTGCAACGACGTTCGCTCACTTGGACGCAACTGTTGTATTGAGCCGTGACATCGCGTCGAGTGGTATTTACCCAGCGATCGATCCACTTGACTCAACTTCACGTCAGTTAGATCCACTTGTAGTAGGTGCTGAGCATTACGAAATCGCTCGTTCAGTTCAAAACGTTCTTCAACGTTATAAAGAATTGAAAGACATTATCGCAATTCTTGGTATGGACGAATTGGCTGAAGAAGACAAATTGACTGTTTACCGTGCGCGTAAAATTCAACGTTTCTTCTCTCAACCGTTCCACGTAGCTGAAGTATTTACTGGTGCTCCTGGTAAACTTGTACCGCTTAAAGAAACGATTCGTGGCTTTAAAGGTCTTCTAGCTGGTGAATACGATCACATCCCAGAACAAGCGTTCTATATGGTTGGTGGTATTGACGAAGTGATTGCTAAAGCTGAGAAACTTTAATTAGTTCCCTAATTTAGGAGATTCTCATGTCTACGATGCAATGTGATGTTGTCAGTGTTAAAGAGTCTTTGTACTCAGGCACTGTAACAATGCTAATCGCTAAAGGTGCTGGCGGTGAACTGGGTATTATGCCTGGTCATGCTCCGTTGGTAACTTTACTTAAGCCGGGCGCGATTCGCGTTCTGCTTGAGAACGGTACAGAAGAGTTAATCTATGTATCTGGTGGTGTACTTGAAGTTCAACCGCATGTTGTTACGGTTCTAGCAGATACTGCTGTCCGTGCAGAAAACTTAGATGAAGCTGCAATTATTGAAGCACGTAAAAATGCTGAAAACTTGCTTGCAAATCAAAAGAGCGATTTGGACGCTGCTGCTGCTTTGGCTGCTCTTGCAGAAACTGCTGCTCAGTTGGAAACCATCCGCAAAATCAAAAACCGCGCTCAATAAGACGCAGTTTGAGATTGAAGAACCACCCGAAAGGGTGGTTTTTTTATTTGAGAAAAAATTTTATTTGATTGTTAAAGCTCATCCACTTCTTTGCTAATACTTGGAATATAAAGAGTTTCTTCAGGTAACAAAGCAGTAGCTTCATCCAATTTCTCATCTAAAACCAACTGATACACATGTTGCGCTTCTTGGGTAATATCTGTGATATTGACAATCCAATCCTGAATATAATGTTGAACAGCTTCACCCGTTAAACCAATCTGAATCGCACGATAGTCCAAAGCTTCTAAGTATAGATTTCTTTCAGGATCCCATTGAATGCGTACAGGGTGTTGATCCTTAAACTTTTGCCAAGTTTCATTGTCCATATGTTCTGCTTTGTGACTTGTACAGCTATTTTCTAAAGCCCAATCAAAGCCTTGTTTTGAAATATCAATCGCAAGGATACTTTTTTGCCCTTCATCTTTATAGCCCCATCCACAGCGGTACATCATCCATAGATAAGATGGCTTAATCCAAGTCATACGACTTTCTTTAAAAAATGGATTATTGATAAAACTGTTATTTTTTACAGCATGTTGTGCAAGGGCGGGATTGTATGCTTGATAAACGCGAATTGTATTTTCAGTTTGAAATGCACGTATTTGTTTAAAATTATTCATTATTCTCCATCGAATTTTATTTATATACATTAGTAGGAATTTTTCATTAGGGATGATTCCTTGTTTTGATTTTAATATAAATTTTATTAATTGGCAATAAGCCACTTTAAAATGATTAACCTATTCGATCAGATGATTGAGTTGTTTTAACTATTCGTAAAATTATTTGAATTTATTCATTTTTCTCCAATAAAAATTGTGTTTTTATAAACTGACTATACTCATCCCCTAAAGCCAATTCATAGTTTTTAAAAATTTGCCGACGAGTCGATACTGTTGGCTGTTTTGTTTTTGGATTAAATCCTATTTTTTCAACTTCTTGCCAATATAGACCAGTCCCTCTTTTTTGCCACGATGGCAATTCATTAAAATTAATATCTCGGCTAAAGAGAAGATCATGCTTTTCTTGGCGAGATAAGCCTTTGACTTGATGGGTTGCTTTTTTAACAGTCTCACCTTCTTTACGTAACATCCAATAACAATGTGCATTTAAAGCATTACGATGAGCATCTTCATGTCGCCAACGAAAATAGTCTTCAACAATTTTTGCATTGGGTAAAATACAAATTCGAGCATCAAAAGTTGCCATTTGCCCATGTGAAATACTGAATTTTGCACTGGCTTCGGCTGCAAGAATAGAGATGATTTTGCGTGTTTTACGGTTGAAACTGTCATCCTTAAGATGAAAAAGCAGTGAAATTTCATCACTTTGTGTATAGCCATAAATAATGTTGAAACCGCATTGCATTAAATGTGCAGTAGTTTCGACCATCAAATCTCTAAAGCGAATGTCAAAAGGTGCTTCAAATTGCCAAATTTCTTTAGTCAATCGTGTAAAACCCTTTCCATCAAGCCGTACCACAATATATTGTTCAGGAGGTACACAAAAATCATAAGCTGTTTCATATACACGTAAGCGAGTATCTAAATCATCAAATCTCATGAGGTTGTTCTCGAATTGCTAAAAGTTGTATGGAAAATTGCTGATTTTCTATAATTTTAACTTTATAAAGTTCATCAAAACCTTCCTGAAGTGAAGGCAGTTCAAATTTTTTAGCTGTTGCAAGTACACCTTGATCAGGAATTCGTTCTTTACCTAATCGTTGTCGGTTGCGTTCTAATGCGTTATCTAGCGATGTTTCAAAATAATAATTCACAATATGAAAACCTGCATTTTTCGCTTTTTCAATATAACGATGACGATCTATTTGGCTCATGTTGGTATTATCAATGACACATTTACTTTTACTTTCAAGACAGGCTTCAAATAGTATTTTTTCACGATGACGCGTTTTTAGCATGTCTAAATTTAGACGTAAGTGGGTTTTATAAAAATATTCTTTATAAAATGTCGATTTACCAGATGCTTGTAAGCCTGTAAAAATAATCAGTTGCATATTTAAGTAGATAATTTTCAATATTTTTGATTAGAACATGCATTTCTGAATAAATATAGCGCAATATTTTAAGCACAAAAATGAATACAGCTAAAGTTGCATTCATTGCTGTTCTATTTTGCAGTATGTTAATGATCAAAATAAATTTTAGAATATTCACCATGAAAATGATTGAACAACAAGCCCATTTTTGGGAGCTTTATCAGGATAATGAACATTATTATCTCAGTGTTGCTATTGATATGAGCTCTGTTGTCTCTTGTTGGTACTTGTATTTAAGTCAAACAGAAGTCAACTTATATCAAAATGAAGGTCGGCAAATGGTCGATGATTTGGTACAAAAAATTGTGCAAGAAACATATCGGGGTGATTTTTTATATGTAGAGACCAGACAAGTCTCAGATGTCATTCAACAAGCAATGCTGAATGCTTATAAAACCCAAAGCTAATTTGATGTTAAGAAAATTTATAGAACTTTCTTAACATCATAAGGCGTTGAGTTTACTTGGAGCTTATTCGCTACTTTGTTCGTTATTATTTGATGTACCTTTAGGAATCATCATTCCTGCAAGTTTGATCATTTCAGATTGGATTGTTCCCATTTGTTTTTCAATTTTATCAAAATCAATTTTTGTAAAATCAACTTCGCCATTGAGTAATGCTGAGTTTAAGACCTGTTTATTGGCTGCTAAAACTTGTTGGCGCATCTGGTCAATTTCTTGGCTTTTTAAATCTAAAGAAATCAAAGCAGTATTAAAGCCTTGTAATTCACGACTTAGATTTTTAGCTGTTTCTTGCAGTTGTGTTTGGTCTTTTTGTTGAATTGCTGTTTCTAAATCAGTTTGTGCTTGTTGGAGTTTAGCGATGTAATCCCCCGTTTTTAACTGAACATCGGCAACATCACGTGCAATATAAAACATATTGCCACTTTTTAAATTTTCATTGTTTTTCGTTGTTTCAGAAGCAATGATTTCTTCTTCTTGTGAAGGTTTTTGTTGGTTTTCCTCAGTATCATATTTGGATGAAACCTGTTCGGATGAGTCCGCATTTTGTTCAGGTTCAGCCGCTTGATTACATCCTAGCAATGTCATGCCAGAAGCAAAAATAAAAAAGGGGAGAATTGCACCTTGTAATAGCTTTTTCATTGCATCCAAATTCAAAAAATCTTATGAATTTCAATATAAGGCTGAAATATGGATAAATGTAGGATTGTTGCAAAGTGACAACAGTTTTCTTGGTCCAGCAATCATTTTTAAATAATAAAAAGAGATGAACATCGTCATCTCTAATGTAGAACAGTATTTTAAATGATTGAACTTAGGCTTTGGCAAGTTCAGCTTCGATTGCCTGTAAGATACGAGGGTCATCAGCCGTAATATCAGGCGCAAAACGAGCGACCACTTCGCCATGTTTATTGACTAAGAATTTTTCAAAATTCCATAAAACTTCGGGTTTTGCATTTGGGGTTAAACCATAATCGACAAGGTCTTTCCACCATGGACCTTCACCAATACGTTCAGGAATAGCATGAATCAGTGTTTCATAGAGCGGATGTTTATCATCACCTGCAACTGAAATTTTAGCAAATAATGGAAAATGCACATCATAAGTGAGTGAGCAAAATTGTTGAATTTCTTCATTCGTTCCTGGTTCTTGTGCTAAGAAATTGTTTGCTGGGAAGCCTAAAATTTCTAAACCTTGATCTTTTTTACTTTGATACAGTTTTTCTAAGCCTTCATATTGTGGTGTTAAACCACATTTTGAGGCAACATTGACCAAGAGTAAAACCTTACCTTCATATTGGTTTAAACTGAGATCATTGCCATCAATCGTTTTCACTGGAATGTCATAAACCGATGTGCTCATTTTATTGTCCTAATGTCATTTTCAAGAAATAGTCTTGTTTAATGTTGTAGCGATTATTCACATTTTCAGCAAGCTCTAATTTAGAGAATCTTACAATTTAAGACAAATAGATCAGATGATGATCTATATGGGTTAAGTCAAAATATTTATTTAAAATAAGCTTTTAACTTAAGCTGATATTGAGCATAAAGTTTTTTTATCTCTCAAGTAGTTGAGTCGGTGTTTGTCCTGTATAACGCTTAAAAAACTCAATAAAACTTGAGCTTTGTTTATACCCTAACTCTAAACTAATTTTTTTAATTGATTGTCCATGATGTAACTGCATGATGGCATAGACAATTTTACTGCGATTACGCCATTCTGAAATTGACATCGACAGTTCACGTTGACTTAGCCTTAAGATATGCCGTTCACTCAGCTCAAATTCTGCCAAAATTTGCTGTAGTGTTGCAGAAAATCGAGTCGAATCTGCTAGTTTTTTTAAAATCGGCTCTAAAATAGGATGATGACTTTGAGGTAAATATTGATCATAACACGGTGCAAAAGTCAGTTGATCTAACAGTATTTGTAATAAATGTTGATGATAATGTTCAGAATATTGTGAACTTTTTTGATGAGTTAAAATTTCATGAACAGTTTGCCTTAAAAATGGTTGTACAGTTAAGGTCTGGCAGCGTGTTGAAAATTGATCACATAACTGTGGATGCAAACGAATACAAATATAATGCGTCACGTGTTGATCAAGTGCAATTGAACAATGCTCAGTTTGTGGTGGAATCCAAATGCCATAACTGGGTGGCGATAAATAGATTTTCCCATTGATAGAAAACTCTAATAAACCATTGAGGCTAAAGTTGAAATCTCCCCATAAACAACTATGGGGAGTAATCACATCATTTTTTTTATAATGAAACTCTTCAATTTCAATCCATTGACTGAGCTGAAACATATTTTCAAGCACAAGTATATTTTCCAAAGTTATGAGTTTTCACAGCTAATTTTAGGATTGTTTAATCCACGTGACCAAGTGAAAATTGAAATGAGCGCTAAAATGATAAAACTCAGTACACTATATAATAAAATGTTGGCATTGAAATGATCGACAATATAACCACCAAACAAAGAACCTGTCGCGATCATGACTTGAAAGAAACCAACAAATAAAGGCATACCTTTTTCGACAGCCTGAGGTGCGTGTACAAACATCCAAATATTGGCTGTCGTTGGAAATGCGCCAAAGGAGAAACCCCATAATGCAGTAAAAATAATCGCCCCTATTTTATAGATGGCAAAAACAGGAAAGCAGAAGTAAACAATAGCAAAACATAGGCTGACAAAAGCAAAGGTATAACGTACGTTAATATTGCTGCTATAACCTGCAAAGGCATTACCAAAAATACCTGCCACACCGTAAAGTAATAACAAATAACTGATGGTTGAGCCATCAAAGCCTGCTACATTTTTAAAGAAGGGTGCTAAGTAACTATAAGACGAAAAATGAGCTAAGCCGACTAAAAGTATAATAATTAAACCTTTACGTGCTTTGGGTTCTCGTAATAATGCAGGTAGGTCACGAAAATGGATAGCTGAGCTTGGTTTAAGTTGTGGTAAGAAAAAGATTTCTAAGGCTAAAACGACAGCTCCGACTATAGCGGTTAACAAAAATGCAGTTCGCCAACCAAAAAACTCGCTGAGCCATGTCCCAATAGGCACACCTAAAACTGTAGCCAAAGTGACACCTGCCATGACAACAGCATTGGCTTTGGCAATCGGTAAATGCAAAGGAGCTAATTTTCCACTGAGCGCAATTGCCGTTGCCCAAAAGCCACCAATGGCAATACCTAAAATAAAACGACTGATTAATAAGAGTTCAAAACTATGTGAAATTGCTGTTATTAAGTTAGCAATGACCATAATTGCGGTCAGCCCAATGAGTAAATAACGTCGATCTAAGGTTTTGACAGAAATAGGAACAAGAGGGGCGGCTAAAGCAGCCATAATACCGGGTAAGGTGATCACTAAACCTGCTGTACCTACTGAAATGTTGAGATCAGTAGCAATTGCATTTAAAACACCAATAGGTAAAAACTCACTGGTTACAAGAGCAAAAGCAGTGACAGCAACTGTAATTAAAGCAAGCCAACTCCCATTAGAGGGTGTGGCGGGAGAGTCCTGAGAGTTAGAGAGAGAAGGATGTGTAGATTGCGGCATGGTCGTAACTCCTATGCGATTTATTATTAGCTATTTAATAGTGATCATTACAAAAATAAAATATTTGATTGAAAATACGATGTCAATTAATTTAATAATGATCGTTATAAAAAAATGTGGGAAGTTTATGAGCGAGATGAAAATTGAAAAAGATCAATCACAGGAAGATTTGACGGCAAAGCGCAAACGTGGTCGACCAAAATGTTTTAATGAGCAAGAGGCGTTACAAAAAGCGATGCTCTTGTTTTGGGAATATGGCTATGAAGCGACTTCCATGAGTGATTTAACTCAAGCTTTAAATCTATCAGCACCCAGTATTTACAGTACTTTTGGCGATAAAGCACAATTATTTCAGCATTGTTTAGAATATTATTTGCAACATGAAGCGTGTCCTATTGAGCCGATTTTTCAAACTGCAAAAACTGCAAAAATTGCTATAGAGTTATATCTATATGAAACGGTAAAACGCTTAGTACAAGATCATAAGCCAACAGGTTGTATGTTGGTCGTTGCTGCGATGAATTGTTCCGAAGAAAATCAATCTTTACAACAAGATTTATTACTCAAACGTCAACAAGTAAAAGAGAAGATTTATCAACGTTTGCAACAAGGAAAAGCCGTGGGTGATTTATCGATACATGCAAATGTACAGGAAATGACAGATTTTTATAGTACAGTGATTCAAGGTTTGACCATGCAAGCCAGAGATGGCGTCAGTAAGCAACAGTTAAACCAAGTGGTGGATTATGCCATGCAAACATGGCATGTCTTGATCAAAGAAAATTGATCTTGAGTAGGAATCGAAACGAAATTAGAGGCTAGTTGTCTAAATTTAGGTATAAATGTCTGAAATACGATATTTAAAACTTTTTAGACTTATCTACAATAAACCTTGCCTAACTTAGATAAGCTGAAGTGATGAACACAAAAAACACAACGATTTGGTGGGCATTTAGTTTGCCTATACTCGCTGTATTAATCTGGTCTATGAATATTGCAGTAACACGCTATGTTGCTGATTATATTACGCCTGTCAGTATTAGTTTTTATCGATGGTTGGTTGCATTTATTATTTTAACTCCTTTTATGGCTAAAAAGGTGTGGCAAAACCGACATTTGATTCAGCAGCATTTTTGGCAATTTGCCATTTTAAGTGCTTTTGGTATGGTGTTATATCAAGGACTTGCTTATTCTGCGGCACATCATACCTCTGCTACAAATATGGGAATTATCAATGCATTTATTCCCGTATTTACCATTTTTGTTTCTATGTTTATTTTACGAGAAAATCCAAATCGTTTCGCAGTGATTGGAAGTATCTTGTCATTTTTTGGCTTAATTTATGTCATGGCACAAGGTGATTTTGCGAGTTTGCTCGGTTTAAGCGGGCATTCTGGTGATTTTGTCATGATTTTAGCCGTTTTTTTCTATGCCTTTTATGGGGTTTTTCTCAAAAAATGGCAACTCAAAGTACCGCTTTTAATTAGTTTATACGTTCAAATTGGTTTTGCCTTGGTGTATCACTTACCTTTTATTTTTTGGTTTGGTTTACAAGGCATTGATGCAAACAACGTGGCGAGCGTGTTATATGCTGGCATGTTCCCATCTTTAGTTGCACCGTTCTTTTGGATGTTGGCGGTTCAGTATCTTGGACCGAATAGAACCAGTATTTTTATGAATCTAATGCCTGTCTTTACTGCAATTATTGCATTCTTTTGGCTTAATGAAGCATGGACGATATATCACAGTATTGGTGGAGTGATTATTTTATTGGGTATTGTGTTAGCACAGAAAAAGACTGCTGTTGTAAATCCAATACAATCTACAAAATAATGGTTGAAAAGTGTTCAATTGTTTAAGTTTTTTTAATACTATTTTTGTATGAGTTAATACCTAAAACGTATGGTTTGAGAAAATATTAAACTTTGACTTTGCTATTTTAATAAAATTTGGAGCAAATATAACCATTTAATTTTATTGAAGCCCTCGTGTTTTTGTCAAATTCATTTTGTATATAAGTCTCGTAAAATAAAGATGAAATTTGTATTAAATGGTGATTTGTAGCATAATAACCACATAGACAAGATATAGTGATTTTTCATTCATTATTGAATTGAGCTAAACAAATTTGTAATACCCTCTGGATGTGACAAACATCCTTTTTCATACTCAGCCTACCCTATATGGCTGAGTTTTTTTTTTTGCTTAATTTTGACCATGACTTAAATAAGAGCGCTTTGAAAAACGCTCCATTTGATACATTTATACGATAGGGCAAGACCAATTTAGGCGCGAATAACTTCACCTGTGATTGCATCTAAAATACGACTTGGCTCTTGGCTTAAGCCTAGGTCACCGTTGAGATAATTTGGTTCAGAACCAAAGTAACGGTTCACTTCTTGTAATGAGCGAGCTGGTTCTGCACCAGCAGCATTAGCGCTAGTCGACACAATAAACCCACCAAAAGCATTGCATAATGCGATACATAACGGATGTGTCGTAACACGAACAGCCACTTTAGGATGATTACCTTTGATCCATTGTGGAATATTATGATCAGCAGGAAGTAGCCAAGTTGTTGCGCGTTCATTTTGACTGCGATGTGTCCAAGTTTCAATGATTTGTGTACGAATTTTGGGATCTAAGTTTTGCAATAAATGTTCTACTTGTGAAATTTGTCCCGCAAGTAAAATGACACCTTTTTCAATTGGGCGTTGTTTTAAACGTAAAATTTCTGAAAATGCTTGTTCATTCATTGGGTCGCAACCTAAGCCCCACACTGCTTCTGTTGGATAGGCAAGGACTTGACCTTGACGTAAAACTTGTGCAGCTTCAGCAACTGAGGTTGTAATCATGGATATTCACCTTGTCCTAGAGAAAGAACTATTGTGAACCTTAATGGCTAACTCGGCAACGTAAGTATAAACCTGATTGTTGAATACACATTCCTAATAGCTCTAATTCCATTAAATATCCAGTCAAAATAGCGACATCTAAATTTAATTTTTGATGCAAAGTATCGAGATCCTGCCCAATCCAATCAAGTTGTTGGTAAAGTTGGAAGAGATGTTCTTCTAAAATAGGATCTTGCTCAACTGTAGGTTTTGATTGATTATTTTGACAATGCCATTGAGTTGGAAGTGCTAAATCTTCAATAATTTGTTCAGGATGATCAACTAAAATAGCACCTTCACGAATGAGTTGATGACAACCTTGATGGTAGTCACTATAAATATGTCCTGGAATAGCAAAGATGACTTTTCCTTGTTCCGCAGCAGCTTGAGCAGTAATGAGCGAACCACTTTGTAGGGCAGCTTCTGCAACTAAAACGCCTAAACTCAACCCACTCACAATACGATTTCTTCTTGGAAAATTTGCTTTTAATGGAGGTGTATTGGGCAAGAAAAGTGAAATAACTGTGCCTGAATTTTCTAAAATTTGGTTGTGTAACTGACGATTTTGGCTTGGGTAAATTTGCTCTAAACCTGTGCCAATCACCGCAATGGTACGTGAGTTTTTGAGTGCACCAGTGTGCGCGGCTGCATCTATTCCTTCGGCTAAGCCACTGGTAATAAAAAATCCTTTTTCACTTAAATAATAAGCAAAATCATAAGCAACTTGTTTGCCATGTGGGCTAGGTTTGCGACTACCAACGATCGCAACTTGTGGTTGCGTTAAGTTTTGCCAAACACCTTGACCAAATAAAATAGGTGGATGATCTGAATAGGGGAGTAACTGTTGAGGATAGTGGTGATCTGTATCTAGAAGAATAAAATCACAATATTGTTTTAATTTTTCTAAGCATTGTTCAAAAGCAATTTGTCCTGAGTGTGTTAAAAAATCTGTGGCACGTTGAATATGATTTTTATGAATATGTGTTTCAGACCAACGCACCAGATTTTCAGGCGCAACCGCTTGAGAAATAGAACCAAAGAATATTTCTAATTTTCTAAAAGCGAGATTTGAATGTTGAACTAAATACCATAATTTGATGGTATCTAATTGCTCATCAGATATAAAGTTCAACATGGTCAAATCACATTTTTAGTTTTTATTAGTCTTCGGCAATAGCAGGTGTTTGAATTGCTGCACCGACTTTAATTGGTAAAGCACTGTCTAATACATAAGCATAGCTAAAACGGTCAAATGTTTTAAATATCATCACTGTTGCGACATTTTGGTTAGGTAGCTTCACTGTTTCTTTGGTTTTAGGATCACGAACAAGTTCACCTTGTTGGTAGACACTAAACACTTGTCCAGCTTTTGCACCATCTTGACTACCACGATCAAGAGTAACTACACCATGTACTGCTGCTGTTCCAATAGAACCTTGAACACGTACAACTTTACCGCCTGTAAGCACTTCATTTTTTGCAGTTGGATAAAAAATAGTTGGCAAGCTAGCATCGTAAACTGGTAATACATAATCACCATTACGAACTTCAGCATTATAACTATCTGTTAATTCTAAGGTAGTAACATCATTTTCACCTGCAACGGCAACAGCCGAAGCAACCTCTGTGAGTTCTTGACCAGCATTATATTTTTTACCATTTGCATCTACAAATAGATAAGGTTCAGCTTGACGGTAAACGCCATAACGTTGCCCGACATTTAAGCCATTTCCTCGTGCGTAAACAGTTTGCCCCGCGCCTGTGATCACACGGTTATCTGCTGCACCTAAGATGTAAGGCACACCGACTAAGGATTCAGGAGAAATAATAATACTATGTTCTAACCAAGGTTTAATATCCGCACCTGAAATCACTGGAATTGTATTGCCAATAGATTCAACACGAACTTGTGGACGTATAGATCCTCCACCTTGATGGCGACGAATAATCCCTTCACAACCATCACCTTCATCTACACCAATCAATGGGCGACCATTGAGTGTACAGAGAAGTAATTTATCACCAGGGTAAATCCAGTGAGGATTTTTTACATGACGGTTGCTTGCCCAAATCTCACGCCAACGCCAAGGCTTGCTGAGAAAACGTCCCGAAATATCCCACAGTGTATCACCGCGTTTCACCACATAAACATGTGGTGCATTGGCTTTAAGTGAAGGCGGATTTTGGTTTGGACTTGGTGCTGCATGTGCAACATCCACTATCGCAACACCTGCGCTGACGCAGAGAGCCATAGCCAAAACCTGCTTTTTAAACCCCGTGGCATTAAACTTAGTGCCGTTGAAAAACTTTATCATTATCATAATTCCTGAAATTATGCGTATAAATACGTTATAATATGCATCTTACACATTTTTATTTGATGAAGCATATTCTTCATTTAGTATTTTAGATCAATGGCATAGCAAGTGAGGATAAGTATGGCCTTATTACCTATTTTAAGTTTTCCTGATCCCCGTTTGCGCACCATTGCAAAACCTGTCAATGAAGTGACGGAGGAAATCCGTCAGCTTGCAGCGGATATGTTTGAAACCATGTATGCAGCACCAGGTATTGGCTTAGCTGCAACACAAGTAGATCATCACATTCAGCTTATCGTTATGGATTTGTCTGAAAATAAAGATCAACCGATGGTATTCATTAACCCCAAAGTGACTCCGCTCACAGAAGACACTCTTCCTTATGAGGAAGGATGTTTATCTGTGCCCCAAATATACGATAAAGTTGAACGCCCGTCACGTGTCAAAATCGAAGCACTCAATTTAGAAGGTGAAACTTTTGAAATTGAGGCAGATGATTTGCTCGCTGTGTGTATCCAACATGAAATCGACCATTTAAATGGTAAATTATTTGTAGATTATTTGTCACCATTAAAACGTCAACGTGCACGTGAAAAAGTTGAAAAAGTGCTCCGTCAACGTGAAAAACAGAAAGTTCCTGCACGTCGCTAGTTGAAAAATAGTGATTGATGAATAAAAACCCAATTTCGATTGGGTTTTGTTATACTGAGTAAGAGAAAATGTTGGGATAAACATGTTGTTGCGAAATGGGTTGCTGCTGAGTGCTTTAGCAGTATGTTTACAGATTGCTGTATTTCTACAGCCTTTATTGCCGAAGCAATATCAAATTGCACCGGTCTGTGAAACAATTTCGCAATTACTATTACAACCTGTTGCTCAGCAAAAGCATATAACTGCTCATTCTTCTTCTACACATCATCATATTTTACAGGTTGAACAACCTGTTCATGCGCATGATCACCACGATCCAAATCATCAATGCCAATACTGCACAGTATTTGGTAATTTGGTTTTGCCGCCTAATTTAGAAATTAAAGAAGTGCTTGTGCGTATACAAGTACGTTTAGTTGCATTTCAAAAAACATTTCGACATGTTTATTTTGTTTTACAACGTTTATTTCTGATTCCACAAGGTCGAGCCCCGCCACTTTTCGCTTAAATCTAATATTTTTCTGGGTCTTTGTAGGCTCCAGTTTAGTTTTGTTTAAAATTTAAGTGAGAAATTAAGATGGCTCAGCCAAAATTCTTTTTACAGCCTTTGACGGCTGCGATTTGTGTTGCGTGTTATTCTGGAAGTATTCAGGCACAACAAATAGATACTGAAGATAATGTCCAACAATTAGCCCCTGTTGTGATGACTGCACAAAAAGCTAATGATGCAAATGGTCTGATTGTCCGTGCAGATCCTAAACAGCCGATTCAGCCTGTGCCTGCAACAGATGGAGCAGACTATTTACAAAGTATTGCAGGCTTTAGTTCAGTTAAAAATGGTGGAACAAATGGCGATGTGACTTTTCGCGGTATGTTTGGTTCACGTATTAAAATCTTAACTGACGGAACAGAAAATTTAGGTGCATGCCCATCACGTATGGATGCGCCAACATCTTATATTCAGCCTGAAAGTTTTGACCGTATTACCGTCACTAAAGGTCCTCAAACAGTTCAATATGCAAATACAGGTTCTGCTGCAACGGTTATTTTTGAGCGCCAAAAACCTAAATTATCTGAAGATCAGTCTTATTTCGGGCAAGCAAGTGTATTGTTGGGTTCATATGGTCGTTTAGATCAAAATATTGAAGCAGTTGCAGGGGATGAGCAAAAATATATTCGCCTAAATGCAAATCGTTCAGAATCTAATAGTTATGAAGATGGAAATGGCGATAAAGTTCCTTCGGCATGGGAGCGTTGGAATACAGACTTAGCTTTAGGTTGGACACCTGATGCAAATACATGGCTTGAGCTGAGTGCAGGTAAGTCAGATGGTGAAGCACTTTATGCTGGGCGTGATATGGACGGCTCACAATTTGCCCGTGAAAGTTTGGGATTGCGTTTTGAAAAGAAAAACTTGACTGATGTGATTAAAAAAGTCGAAGGGCAGGTGAACTATAGCTATAACGACCATGTGATGGATAACTTTAGACTACGTACACCACCATTGATGGAAATGGATCATGGCGATATGGATATGCATCATGGCAGTATGAAGGGTCCATCTGAAATGCAAGTGACACGCCGTACGCTAAATTCACGACTTGCAGTAACGTCTGAATGGGACAAACTGAGTTTAATTACAGGTGTAGATTCACAACGTAATAAACATGGTGGAGATATGGTTTCTCCAAACATGAATGTGCCATTTTCTCATGATAAACGTTTCCAATCTTATGGTGGCTTTGCTGAGTTGACTTATATAATCAATCCACAAAATAAAATAGTGACTGGTACAAGAGTTGATGCAGTTCAAATTGATGATTTAAAAACCCATCAAGACCGTAGTGAAACATTACCAAGTGGCTTTATTCGCTTAGAAAATAAAAATCTTAATTATGACTTAAAAAGTTATATTGGTTTAGGTTATGTTGAAAGAGTGCCAGATTACTGGGAGTTAAGAACGTACTATCAAGTTGAAGAAAATTCATCGTTTAATCATTTAAAAAATGAAAAAACAGTCCAGTTAGATTTAGGTACTCAGTTTAAACATGAGCAATGGAATGCATGGGCTTCTGCATATGTAGGTCTAATCCAAGATTATATCTTAATGAATTACGTTGAGAAAAAATCTGGCATGAGTGATATGCATATGGAGCATGATATGGGAGGAATGGGACATTCCACTATGCACGGTACTGAAGATAAAAAGCAAATGACCACATTATCATCGAATATTGATGCAACCATTGCAGGTGCAGAAGCAGGTATCGGTTATGACTTTACTGATGCGATCCAAGCAGATGTAAGTGCTATGTATGCATGGGGTGAAAATACCGATACGCATAAGCCATTACCACAAATTGCACCTTTAGAAGGGCGTTTAAATGTTCGCTATGTACAAGATAAATATACATTTGGACTACTTTGGCGAGTTGTTGCAAAACAGGATCGTATCAGTCTACACCAAGGTAATATCGTCGGTTATGATATGAATGAAAGCAAAAGCTTTAATACACTTGCCCTCAATGCCTCTTATAACCTTGCTAAAGACATTAATATCGCTGTAGGTGTAGATAATGTTTTTGATAAAGCCTATACCGAACATTTAAATAAAGCTGGAAGTTCAGATTTTGGTTTTGCCAGTGAAGAGCAGTTCAATAATATTGGACGTAATTATTGGGCACGTATGAGTATGAAATTTTAAATCAGTTTTGCCTAAACGCTAGAAAAAGAAGCCATTGTTTTTAAATGATGGCTTCTGTCACAATAGATAAAAATAAAGTATTCAAGTAAAAATATGACGATCAATATTGATGAAATCGCACGTGTACTCGCATCTTGTAAAGAATATGAAATTTTAGAATTACATTGGGATGAACATCGTAAACAGCAATTAAAGATCGCTTTACAACAATATACTTCAGAACCTTTTTGTGTTTATCGCCTAATTCGCAAAGAACAGGGTAATACAATTTATTTATTATGCTTGGCATCATATCAACCTACAAAGGCTTGCGAGTCAGAATATAGCCCAGTCAGTTTTTTTAGGCGAAGTGTGCCTTTTCTTTTATTATTTGCTATTTTTTTAATGACAGCATTTTTTGCCAGATACAAAGATTCATTTTTATCCGCGACCTTTTTGATTAGCCTGCCTTTTGTGATGGGCGCTTTATTTGAATATCTACGCAGCATGAGTAGTAAGCGTGTTGCAAGCATTAAAAATGTCTTAAAAACTCAATTGTGGGTTATGTTTATTTTATTGATCACCAGTGTTTTTGTCCTGAGAGAAGGGACGATTTGTGTGATCATTGCATTTCCATTGCTTTTTTTGGCTCTTGTAAGTGGTGCATTACTCATGCGAAGTGTGTGTAATTATCTCTGGCAGCCAACAAAAAAAATCTATTCTTTGGCTTTGCTGCCATTTTTATTGCTTTATTTTTTACCACAACATGCCAGTGATCATTTTGGAACTGTTGAACGGGAAATGATTATTTATGCGCCTCAAACAGAGGTTTTTCGTGCAATTCATCAGATTGGTCAGATTAAAGCTGAAGAAGTTCCTAAAAGCTTTATTTTTACCATGGGATTTCCAAAACCGATTTTCGGTAAGACGGAACAAAAAGCTGAAGGAATTGTACGGACGATCGAATGGGAGCGTGGCGTTAAATTTGAAGAAAAAGTATTAGCAAATTATCCACCTTATTTACTGAGTTGGGATTACACATTTAACAAAGATTCATTTCCTAAAGGCTCTTTGGATGATCATGTTGAAATTGGTGGACAATATTTTGATTTGCTTAAAACAGATTATCAGCTTGAAAAAATTGATGATCAAACAACCAAACTTATTTTAACCATTGATTATCGAGTTTCGACTGAGTTTAATTGGTATAGCAAAGTTTGGATTGATTATGTTTTAGCTGAATTTAGTGATGTGGTGATGACCATTCATAAAAATAGATTAGAGCATCGTTAATTCAGTAATACGACTGTGGCATAAAACGGACAGTCGTATCATCACTTAAAACGATTCACTATTGATGCATACTTGCAAGTTGTTTGCTTTGTTCTTGATAAAACTCAAGACCGACTTTTTGCATTGTACGACCATGATGACGTAAGAAGTGATCTAAGTGTTTAGATTTCTTAGCACCTGTATAAAGTAAAACATTTTTAATCAACAGATAATAAGCAAACCAAGAAGCTGAACGTGGTTTCAAACCTAAACTTTGCATTTTATTTCGACCAATAAAAAATTGGGTTAATTGCAGATGCTGTCGATATGCCAGCTTTTGTTGTAAAAGCGGAAAATAACGATATTGACGTTCAAAGGGTTCTTTGGACAGACTAGACCCTAAAGCACGGCTTGATTCATCTGCTTGAGGATGGGCGAAACGCATCCAGTACATAAATTTCCAACCTTGGTATTCCTGATCAACCAACCATTTTTCATCTATGCCCATTAACCAACCTGCATATTTCCAAAAATGCAGAAAACTTTCTTTATCTTCTTGAGTTGGAAATATACCTAAAGCACGAATACCAATTAATACGACACCACTAAATGCAATATTCGTCATGGCTTGATCATACTGATTAATCGGAGTCCCCCAAGTTTTTGCATCCCATTTTTCTGACTGACTTAAGTGATAACGGACTAAAGCGTGAATAAAACGTACATAAATTGTAGAAGTAAAGCCTGCATTAAAACGTTCAAAGGCATGAGGTTCTGTAATATCGATCCACCATTTATTGGTTTCAGCCAATCGTTTACCTGCATATTTTTTTAATGCACCTGTTAAAATCAACGGTTGATTAAATCCAGGGTATAAATAACCTGTCATTAAAGCCAAATCACGTAAGATAAAACTATTGTTGACTCCAAGACGATAAGTAAACTCTAAAGCCTGATCTATTTTCTTTTGATCATACCAAGAGGGTTTTTCTTGAACGACATTAAAAAAATGAGTGAGCTCAGGGATCTCGTGAGGTAAATGATCCAAACCTTGATATAGTGCAGTTTCAAAATATTGACGATGTTGATGAGGTTTTAATATGACCCATTTTATTAGGTGATCCATCTCTACATCACCCGTATGCAAGGCTTTCGCTAAAGACAGATATTCTTGGTATGATGGTTCTACTTTTTCACCGATCAAATAGCTCATCATTTTAGTTTTTAAATGAGGTGTTACCATTGCTTGAAATGGCATCAAACGTTTAGGAATTGTTATTGTTTGCATTTTCTCAGAATTCCACTTATTGTTTGATTTAACTCTAATATGAATAATTATTCGCATTCAATTCGCATTTGGAAAATGTGTTTATGAGAAAAAGACCACAACAACAACGAGCTAAAATTATTGTTGAAACGATTCTTGAAGCAACACAATTATGTATTGCTGAACAAGGTTTATTACAAGTTACAACACCTAAAATTGCTGAAAGATCAGGTGTGAGTGTGGGTTCGATTTATCAATATTTTGAAAACAAAGATGAGATTATCCAAGAATTATTAAGTCGAAAAAGTGAAAGTTTAGGTTTAGCGTTAAAGCAAATTGCGATGTCACAAAAAGGGCAAGTCTTAGAAGAAATCATTCCTCTTAGTATTCAATTCGGTTTTGACATGATGAAAGCCGATAATGGCTTTTTTATGGAAATTTTGAAAAATTGGCATGGTTACA
The DNA here is from genome assembly GCF_030325485.1 of Acinetobacter sp. R933-2. NCBI lineage: Bacteria > Pseudomonadati > Pseudomonadota > Gammaproteobacteria > Moraxellales > Moraxellaceae > Acinetobacter > Acinetobacter sp. R933-2. Next base: position 409 of record NZ_JACAIJ010000013.1, on the reverse strand, counting down.
ACAATTCAGAGGCTTCACAAATTTTAGAAAAACACTTCTATGAGGTAGGACTTTATGTGTTTAGCCGTTTTTTTACTCATTGGGATTTCGAAACTTTAAAAAATAAGTCCTTTATCATCATTAATAGTACGCTTTTTACCATGATGAGATATGCAAGTCACAATAATTTTTTAATTACAGAACAACAACTTAAACAAGAATTAGCACTAATGATTTTGGCATATTTAAAAGAAAAATAACGAAAATAAAATTTTAAAATATATTTTATATATAAAACAATAGCTTATGCTTTTGTTGGTTTGAAATATAAACACATAGAAAATTAAATTTCCAAAAGGGGTTGCGTCTAATGTGAAATGCTGTAGAATGCACATCCATCGGCGGTGATGAAGATTAAAACTTCTGATAA
>NZ_JACAIJ010000012.1:0-142066 GCF_030325485.1 Acinetobacter sp. R933-2 | reverse complement strand
GTCTTTGATGCCGAGCTCAATCAAACCATCGATCAGTTCTGCAGGTTGTCCAGCCGTACCAAAACCGCCAATCATGACGGTTGAACCATCTTTAATCTGTGAAAGAGCTTCTTTAAGAGAAGCTGAGCTTTTATCAATCATGTGATTAACCTTATCTACATTTTCATAAATTGCTATGCATAAATATTTTGAATAAATACTTATGCATAAAAAATTATGGCACAAGGAAATACTGTGAAACTAATAAGGTTTCACAGTATTTTTATCATCATTATGCACTTGCACGACGACGATCAACTTCAGTCGTTGGCGCAGCTTCTTGTTCTTTCACAAGTTCCACATTAAATGTGATGTGTTTGAATGCTTTATTTGCACCACGACGCGCAATTTCAGCTTCATCTGTTACATCAACAGCAGTTGCAACTAGACCTTCACGTGTAGCGAATGCGAAGTCATCCCAAAGATACTCGTCACCTTCAATATTGAATTGAGTTGTAAGTTTGCGATAGCCTGGTGCAGACACGAAATAATGCACGTGAGAAGGGCGGTTACCATGACGACCTAGTTTATCAAGTACAAATTGAGTTGTACCTTCAGGTGGGCAGCCATAGCCAACAGGCATAGTTGTTTGAGCAACATATTGACCATTTGCATCTGACAAAATCGTACGACGTAGGTTAAAATCAGACTGAGATTTATCAAAGAATGAATAGTTACCTAAGCTGTTTGCATGCCAAACTTCAACTTTAGCACCTTCGATAATATTACCTTCAGTATCAGTAACTTGACCTTCAATAAATAAAAGATCAACTTTATCTGATTCAGAACCATCATCCATACGAGCAAAACCTACAGATTCAGGTGCCCCTGCAACGTATAAAGGACCTTCAATTGTACGAGGTGTACCGCCTGTGATTCCTGCTTTAGCATCAGCTTCATCGGCACGTAAGTCCAAATAATGCTCAAGACCTAAACCAGCAGCAAGTAAACCTAATTCATTTGCTTGACCTGCGTCAGTAAAGTATTCAAGACCTTTCCACAATTCAGTTTGTGAAATATCGAGGTCTTCAATAGCTTGAAAAAGATCAGAAACTAAACGTACAACAATTTGTTGAACACGAGCATCAACAGGACCTGTTGCTGTGTCTACGTTCATTTTTTTTACTAATTGATCGATCTCTTGACGGTTCATACGGATTCTCCTTAAGTATGAAAAGGTTGCTGTGGGGCTGTGCTTGCTAAATGTTTTTGGCTCGCGTCCTTGCCCCAACAATCCTTGTTTTATTACTATACAATTATACTAAAAAATCAGGTGTCATCTTCACGAATTGATGAAGGATGGCGGTTTAATGCAACAACTTCGATGTCCATGTATGGATACAATGGTAAACCTTGTAAAATGTTGTGCAGTTCTTCATTACTCTCTACATCAAAAATACTGATATTTGAGTATTGACCTGTAATACGCCAAATATGACGCCATTTCCCTTGTCGTTGCAAATCGTGAGAATATGCTTTTTCAACGGCTTTGATTTCATTGGCTTTTTCAGCTGGCATATCTAATGGGATATTGACATCCATTTTTACTTGGAAAAGCATGACGACTCCTTCAATTATTGACGACGTAGGTTGTCGATTTTGTCTTCATCCAATTCAATACCTAAGCCTAAACCTGTTGGGATCTTAAGCTCAAAGTTTTCATATTGAAGTGGAGTTTTTAAAATTTGTTCAGTCAGTAATAATGGGCCAAATAACTCTGTACCATATGCTAAATTACTGAATGTTGAAAATACGTGTGCAGAAGCAATCGTGCCAACAGGACCTTCAAGCATGGTGCCGCCATAAAGATCAATACCTGCAAGATTCGCAATTTTGGCAACTTCACAACCTTCAATTAAGCCACCAGATTGTGCTACTTTTACAGCAAAAACAGAAGCTGCATTGCGTTTAGCAAGTTCGTAAGCACTTTGTGGACCCATTAAAGATTCATCTGCCATAATGGCAATATCAAACTTACGGGTTAAGCGTTCCATGGCATCAATGTTGTTGATTGCACAAGGTTGCTCAATTAAGTCTACGCCACCGTCTTGTAACAGTTGAATGCCTTTGATTGCAGTCAGTTCTGACCAAGCACGGTTCACATCAACACGGATTGAAACATCGTTGCCTAATGCTTTTTTGATGGCTAAAACATGTTCTACATCTTCTTCTACAGGACGAGAACCGATTTTGAGTTTGAAAACATTATGACGCTTGCTTTCAACCATTTTTTGCGCTTCAGCGATATCTTTTTCTGTATTACCAGATGCTAATACCCATAATACTGAAATACTGTCACGTAAACGACCACCTAGAACCTCACTTAAAGGTAAACCTAGACGTTGTGCTTGAATATCTAACAAAGCTGTTTGAATTGCACATTTAGCAAAACGATTACCGTTAATATTACGGTTAATGATTCGCATCGTTTGTGCCACATTGAGCCCATTTAAGGTTTTTAACAATGGCGCAAAATAGGTTTCAATATTGGTTTTAACACTTTCAGGGCTTTCTTCACCATAGCCTAAACCACCAATTGTGGTTGCTTCACCCCAACCGACAAAGCCATCTTCTGTAGTGACTTTGATGAGGACTAAAGTTTGTGTCTGCATTGTTGCAACCGCCATCTTATGAGGACGGATGGTTGGGATTTCAACAAGCAATGTTTCTATGGACTTATACATCGCAATATTTCTTAAGTGTTGATCTATTTACATACCCTAAATTAATGTAATATCTTAAACTAGAGCCAAATTGGTATTTTTAGATACTTAAAAGGTATATAAATGGAATTAAGACATTTACGCTACTTTGTGACGGTTGTTGAAGAGCAGAGTATTACGAAAGCGGCTGAAAAACTTTGTATTGCACAGCCACCGTTAAGCCGTCAAATTCAAAAATTAGAAGAAGAATTAGGAATTTTATTATTTGAACGCGGCTCTCGACCTGTAAAAACCACAGAGGCAGGACAGTTTTTTTATCAGCATGCTGTTCAAATATTAACGCATACTGCACAAGCAACTTCAATGGCAAAACGAATCAGTGCAGTCAGTAAAATAGTACGTATAGGTTATGTGAGTTCCTTACTCTATGCATTATTGCCGCAAATCATTTATTTATTTAGACAAAAAAATCCAGATACTGAGGTAGAACTCATTGAATGTGGAACAAAAGACCAAATCGAAGCTTTAAAATTAGGGAAAATTGATATTGGTTTTGGTCGTTTAAGACTGACTGATCCAGCAATCAAACGTATTTTAATGCGTAAAGAAAAATTATTATTAGCTGTACATAAGCAGCATTTTTTAACTCAATATATTGATAGAGGTGTTTATTTATCTGAAATTGTTAGCGAATTAATTTTTTCCTATCCTGCAACCCAAAAGCCAAATTTTTCAACATTAATTCAATCTATTTTTACTGAGTTAGGTTTAGTTCCAAACAATATGGTCGAGGTACGTGAAATTCATATGGCTTTAGGTTTAGTGTCTTCGGGTGAGGGAATTTGCTTGATACCACAAAGTGCCAGTGAAATTGGAATGAAAAATTTAGCATATATCCCGATTTTAGATTTAGAGGCATATAGTCCAATTTCAATGTCCATTCGAAATATGGATCAGAGTGCGTATATTCCAAATATTTTAGATTGTGTTAAAGAAGTTTTTGAATCAGAAGAAATTGCCTTGCTGATGGATATGGATTAATTCCGATAAAAATATAGGTTGAATACTTGGTTTTCATCGGGTTTTTATGAAAATTTAAAAATTGAATGGATATTTTTATATTTAAGTTGTATTTTTAAATTGAAAATTACATTTAATTTTGTATTATTAATACATCATTTGCTTTCAATAAGGATAGGTTATGGCACTGAATAAAGATGCTGCAATTCAAAGCACGTATACATTACATGAATTGATTCAAGCGGTATTTAATGAAAAAAATACGGATGAACAACTTGAACAATTAATTGGATATTTCACACAAGATTTTGAAATGGTGGGTGCAGCAGGAAAACGTATCCAGTATGAACAAGTTCTACAACTATTTAAAAATAATCAAGGAAATATTCCAGATTTAAAAATAGAAATTTCAGATGCTGAAGTGATCATGCAAAAAGATGATGCAGTTTTGATGAATTATACCGAAACACATCATAAAGAAGCAGGTACAACAAGCCGTCGAGCTTCTGTACTTTTGGTTGAGCAAGAAGGGCAAATGTACTGGCGTTATTTGCAAGAAACTTTTCTGGCATAAAATATAAAATTTGTACATTTAAAAGTGGGTTATATCGAAAAATATAACCCATTTTTTTTTGCTTAAAATAAATACATGTTTTGGGATGAAGAAGTATATTTTTTAAACTGTGCTTTATAACACTGTTTTTATTTTTAATGTGAGTTCAAAAGTAAATTTATCAAGATATTGAAAATAAGATATCAAAAAGGTATGAAAATATACTTAAAATTATATGGAAAAATACATTGATTATTAAAATAATGTAAGCGATAGTCAATTAAGTCTTTGTCTAAGTAATTTGAAAATAAAGAAGTTTAGAAGTATTCAAGGAGATCAATTTTATTATTGGACTGTCGTGATGATGTACAACCCAGAGTAATACAACAAGTTAAAAATGTTTGGAAAGGATTTCCTCTATGTTTAAATTAAATGGCTTATTTCAAGCACAACGTACTGTCGGCTATGCAATTTTAGGTTGCTTAAGTATTAATATCGCGCATGCAGATTTTTGGCAGGATAGTCAAAAATCGGTGTATTTAAGAAATTTTTATGTAGATCGTGATATTGCAAAAACCGATAAAGATATTGGAAGTTGGTCGCAAGGAATTAGCAGCCGTTTTGAATCAGGATATACCAATACACCTGTACAGTTGGGATTAGATTTAGGCTTTCAATATGCTGTACGCTTAAGTGATCATAATGATCAGCGTTTAGATACTGTATTTAATTACAATAAATCTGAAGGTAAACAAGAGCGTGACTTCTTAAAGTTAGGCGCAACGCTGAAATTAAAATATCAAGATACAGAGTTAAAAGTGGGTGAATTATTGCCAAAAACGCCCGTATTATTTATTGATGATTCACGCCAGTTGGTCACCACTTATGCAGGTGCAATGCTTGAGAGTAAAGAGATTAAAGATCTAAAAGTATCTGCGGGTCGTTTTACACATGTGAATGCACGTGATGATGATGAGTTTAATAAATTAACTTTAGCGGGTTCAACCGATCCAAATAAAGAGAGTGATGGTTTAAATTTTCTTGGGCTAGACTATAACTTTAATCCGAATATTTCAGGTTCATATTGGTTTGGGCAGCTTGAAGATATTTATCAACAACATTATTTGAATGCGGCATATACAGAGCAAGTCGGCAAATCCAAAGTTAAAGTGGATGCACGTTATTTTAACTATACCGAAGATGGTGATGCTTACTTTGGCAATATTGATACCCAATCTGTAGGGTTACAAGCAACGGTACAAAATGGTTCGAATACAATCACCACAGGTGTTCAAAAACACATGGGTGAAAATGCGATACCTGTATTGGGAGGGTATATTCCACAGCCATTTTTACAAAGTTGGTCATCTTTAGGGTTTTATAAAGCAAAAGAGCTTACATGGCATATTTTATATAGTTATGACTTTAAAGAAGCAGGAGTTCCAGGCTTAAGATTGACTTTACGCTATTTAAATGGTAGTGAAATTTATCGTCCAAATTTAAAGGATAATAAAGAAACCGAGAAAAATGTCATCGTCAATTACACAGCTCCTGAAGGTAAGTTTAAAGGTTTAGGCTTTGAATGGCGTCATATTCGTACTGACCAAAAATATGGCGTAGGTAATGCAGCAGGTACAGACTATGTCGAAAACCGTGTTGCAACTACATATACCTTTAAGTTTTAAGTGTAATGGTCAAGTAAAATCATGAGGGTGTGAATAGAATGATGCAAAAAACATCGCAAGATTTAACACCACATACACGATTTAAAAAAGCATGGTTGATCACTGTATTATTAATGATTTTTCAAATGATTAATTTTGCAGATAAGGCAGTCTTAGGACTTGTTGCAGAGTCAGCCATGGCTGAACTGCAAATGACGAGTACAGAGTTTGGCTTTATTGGTAGTTCATTCTTTTTTTTATTTGCAATATCTGGTGTTGTTGTTGGTTTTGCTGCAGGAAAAATTCAAACCAAATGGATTATTTTGGTCATGGGCGTCAGTTGGGCTATTTTACAATTTCCAATGTTATTTGGAGGTGGTGCAATGGCGCTTTTAGTCACCCGTATTATTTTGGGGGCGGCTGAAGGACCAGCATCTTCAATTAGTTTACAACACGTGCAAGGTTGGTTTGAGCCTACTGCACGTGGTTTTCCAAGTAGTATGGTTGCAGCAGGAACAACTATTGGACCTATTTTAGCTGCACCTGCTTTGGCTTATATCATTGCACATCCACAACTGGGATGGCGTTGGGCATTTGGTTTTCTAGGCATAGTGGGTTTGATTTGGACAGTAGTTTGGTTTTTCGTATGCAAAGAAGGACCTTATAGTCATATTAGTGATCAACCTGAAAAGAAAGAGACTAAAAATAATGATGAGTTAAATATTCATACACATAGTATTGCAGCGGTGGTAGATCAGCTTAAGCCTGTTCCTTATTTTAAAATTTTTAGTTCGAAAATGTTTATTGTGGCAGTGCTTACAGGGATCGGTTGTTTTTGGCCACTTGGTTTTTTAACGACATGGTCTCCTAAATATATTGCAACAGTGGCACAGTTGTCTCCACAAATGGTGGGAACGATCTCAACTTTACCATGGATACTTGGCGCACTTGCTTTAATGGGGGCAGGTTATATTTCACGTATTTTGATGAAAAAAAATGCCACAGTACATCAAGCTTTGGGCATGAATTTTGGCATCATTATTTTAATTTCGGGTATTGCATTTTTTCTTTTGCCTTATACTCAAAGTAATATGGCGATTTTATTGATTACGATTGCCGCAGGGGCAGCAATGACTTTTCCATTGGCAACGATGACAGTCGGATATAGTGTTTGTTCTAAACAACGTGCAGCAGTGATGGCAACCTTAGTTTCCTTATCTTCAGTGGGTGGAATCGTGTCTCCTTTAATGGTTGGACATTTGATGGATCGGGCAGGATATATTCAACCAGCCAAAGGGCAATTATTATCGAGTCAAATGGCTGAAAATTTAATTTATGGAATGAACCAAAGTTTTACTTATATTGGTGTGTATTTAATTGTTGTTGCAGTTTTGGCAATTTTATTTTTAAATCCAGATAAAACAGCAAAGCGTTTAAATCTTTCCAAATGATTTTTTTATTTGAAGTAAAAAATAGCCCACAAAATGCGGGCTATTTTTTTGTTTTAGTCAGGCTTATATAGACCTAATTTTACCAAATGCAAGCGTAAAATACGTCTTAACTCTAAAACGGCTTCAGGCGTTTCTTGAATAGAATGCCCACCTTTTATAATTTTTTCAGAGGCAGCACCATCTAAATGCGCACTTTCATAAGGGACAATACCGTCAGACATGATACTAAAATCAGTTGTATCTGAGTTATTCCCCATAATTGAGTGATAAATCATGCCTTGTTTCGGCATGACATTTTTTGTAAGTTGCGTGAATTTGGAGTTATGGCTTAAATCACTTGGACCATTTTGAATTAAGCCATGTCCAACCTCCTCAACAAAATTTTTCATATTCATATTTTGTTCTGTGACTGTATCTGCCAAAGCACCTAAGAAAGCACCTGGTAATTTAATAATTTTTCGTGCAGCCAAAGTAAACCAACGATCAGCAAAGGCAGTACCACGATGAGGAGCTGAAACAAAGATAGCACGGTCAAAGTTCGGAATTGATGAAATCGTTAAACGTGATTTAAAAACGGAATCATTCTTAAAGCGATCAAATTTACGATTGTTGAGCATTTTTAAAGCAGGTTGTGTCAGATCTGCATCACTGACCAAAAGACGAGAAATAATCCCACCCATAGAGTGACCAATTAATACTGCATCTTTAGCCGCAGCAGTGTCTTGACCAATATAATCAAATGTTTGATTAATCAAAGCATTAATTTGAAAGCGACTTTCTAAAATAGGCATGTTGGTAGAGTAAAATACTTGCCAAACTTGAAAATGTTCACGTAAAACATGGTCGCCCATAATATCATTGGTTAAACGTATCCATGCTTCAGGACTACTTGCTAAACCATGCACTAAAACAATCACTTTTTTATTTGGGTTAAAAGGTTCTAGCATATATAAATGCGGCATAGCCAAATGCTGATCACGATCAATCAAAGTCAAATAGGCAGCAGCACCTAAATTATTTTCAGCTAACCATAAACCATAAGGTGCAGAAAAATTTGCCGCTAAAGGATATTCACGATCAGCAACTTGGACTTTTTCAGTCGAATAAGGGTCATAAATTTTTAAGCTAAAGTTAGGATTGTGAATAATTTCTTGAACACTTTTTCCTGATGTTGGTTGAGCAATAATACTGACAGATAAATAACGCGGATCGTGAATATTTGGATTCACTCCATTTTGATAATGATGGTGCAAAGGGTCGACGACATATTGGTCTTCTTCTGGGCTTTTGGGGTCGGCTAAAATTGCGACAAATTCGGAACCAAAACCATCTCTACGGTTAAGTGAGCGTAAGCCTGAAAAGTTCAGATTATAACTAGATAGCAAGTTTTCAATATTTGCCTTATCTAATAATGGATAATGGCTATAATCAATATGATAGACGCTTTGTCCAATTTTAATTTCTTTTGCAACAGTTTTGTCTTTAGAGCGTAGACCATACGTCGTGATCATTTTTGCTAACGCTTGGTTGTAAAAATCTCGAATTTGAACTTGGCGGTTATCGAAAATGCGATCTTGCGGTAATCGTTTCGTTTCAAATAAATAAGCATAACTATAACGGATACTTTTATCCAACATGTTTAATTGCTGATCTAAACATGTATTGTAATTATCTTGATTAATTTTTTGTTTTTCTTCAGATTGGTGTTTAGCTAAAATACTAATTTTACAGCTTGAAGAATTATTTAAAGCAATTGCTTTAGCTAAAAAAATCTCACTGGCTGCTGATAAAAGTTGCTCATCTTGAATTTGTGGGATTTTTTCTAAATCTTGTACACATTGTTCAGGCTGCTCGGTACATTTTTTAGCTTCGCTACCTGTCATCGAGAGTACATTTAAACTTGCCTCACTCATTTTGTTGCGAGTTAAAATGCTGTCACGCTCATTGGTAATAGTGACATTCACTTTTTGATTTTTTACACTCACAACTTGACAGCCACTGAAGAAAAATGGAATCAGAGCGGTAAGGACTAGCAGTATATTTTTTTGAGTTAGCTGCATGGATATCCTCATAGGAACAACTTTTAGAAAATCATACGATTTTGCGTACAGAATTCAATGTTTTCTATAAAAAATAGGTTGATCAAGTCAACCTATTTTTTATCTTAATTTTGCAAAGACAAAATCATTATTTAGATTGTGCTGGATTTTGTAGCACTTGCCAAACATTATAGCGACCAGATTTTTCAATTTCTTGAATTAAACGATCAACAACTTCAGCTTCTTCAGGATATTTTACTTTATAATTTTTTAAAGTTTGTAAAGCATTTTTCTTTTGTTCTATCCATAAGTAGTTATTTACAGAAGATAAATATGCTTCTTGCACACCTGCATTCATTGCTTTGTTTAAATATGGAATAGCTTCTTTTTGACCGCCACCTTCAGAAAGTGAGAAACCAAACCATAAATTTGCTTCAGCATCATCTTTATTGATTTTTAAAATACGTTGTGCGTAGTCTAAAGATTTAGTGGTATATGCTGGTCCTAAGTCCAAATTACGACCCAAAATGCTGGCTTTAAAAGCACGAATCAAAATGTCAAATGAAGCATTAGGTGCAGCAGCTAAACTATCTAATTGAGCAGAAACTTCTTTTAACTTACTTTCAAAACCGCGACGTTCTTGACGGTCAATAAACTGAGGTGGGTAATGACGTGCTTTGCCTTCAACCATTTGTAAAAGATCATCAATTGCAGTGATGTCAATTTCATCTTGTCCTGCAATCACTGCATATTTCATGGTACGCTGATTATTGTTGACTAAAGGTACAATGAGCTTATTTTGATCTAAAATAATTTTAGCATTTGGGTTTTGTGGATCAGTCACTTCCATTTTTTGTAAAGGGGCAGCCGCAGCTTTTTGAAGCTCTAACTCAAATACAGGAGGTTGGTCATAATTAAAAGGATTTAAAGCATAAAAAGGTGGTGCAATATCTGGTTCTGTGTAGACGATTGGTTCATTACTCGCAGCTTTATTTGATGGTTTATGTAAGGATGTTGTTGTAGAACAAGCAGCAAGCACTGAAGCTGATAAAATAGCTAATGCTAATGGCTTAATCGTCATATTGATCTTCCAAAAAATTGTTGTATAAAGTAAGAAAAGTCTAAGTGTCAGTCTAAGAAAACTCATTTAAACATGCAACTTTTAAAACTAGAAGTCTTAAAATTTATACAGAATACAAACGTGTTTAAGCTAACTGATCAGAAAAGCCTTTTATTTAGATAATTGTGAGGGGAAGTTAGACAGATGGTTTTCTTTTCAATGTGATGGCTGAAATCGCTTTATGGTCAATATATGCAAATTTGTGCAATGACTCAAAAATGATCAAATTTTGATGATGATCAAAGAAAAAGGTCGCTTTATTTTTGAGAACAATAAAGAGACCTTTTACAGGATAAATTTTAACAGTTTAAAATAATTTTGAATGAATGCTTACAATCAAATCACTTAGTTTGTGCTTCACATTCGCGACGCACATCTTCAATAATTTTGAGTTCTTCATCACTATAAGGTTGTTGATCAACAGCATCTAATTTATTAAATGTTGGATCTAATAAAGATAAACGATGACACAAGCTGTTCATACGTTTTTCATTTTGCTCTAAACGATCAAGTAGAACACGCATACCTTCAAGCATTGGATCCGTTTGTTCTTGGGTCGCTGCATAGGGTTGGAAGTTTGTATTTTCAGCTAAACTTTCAATTTGTTCTGGGCAAGGAGCACTTTGTTCTGCTGTCGTTGTTGGTTCTTTGTCTTTGAGAATAAAACGTGCAGCGCTGCCAACGGCAGTTGCTCCTTCAGGAATGGCTTTGGTCACGACGGCATTAGAGCCAACTTTAGCATTTTTACCTACTGTAAATGGACCAAGAATTTTTGCACCTGCACCCACAATCACACCATCTTCTAAAGTTGGATGACGTTTGCCTTGATTCCAAGTTGTTCCGCCTAAAGTGACACCATGATAAAGTGTAACATCATCACCAATTTCGGCAGTTTCTCCAATCACCACACCCATGCCATGATCAATAAAGAAACGTTTACCAATTTTTGCACCAGGATGAATTTCAATCCCTGTGGTAAAACGGCTAAAAGAAGACAACATACGTGCTGAAGTTTTACAGTCTTTGATCCATAGCTCATGTGCAACACGGTGCATAATGAGAGCATGTATTCCTGGATAGGTTGTTAAAACTTCAAGTGTATTACGCGCAGCAGGATCACGCGCAAACACAGCTTGGATATCTTCTTTAAGCTGTTTTAGCATTAGTTTTGATCCTCATTTTTTGACTTTTTCCATGTACCATTATTCAAGGCTTGAACACGACTAAATATGCCTCGTAATAAATGATATTCCATTTTATCTAATTGTATACGCCCGAATAATCGACGCAAGCGCAAAGGAAGCAATCTTGGGTTTTTCGGGTCTAAAAATTCAATTTCTGCTAACATTTTTTCGATATGTGGATAAAATTGTTCCATTTGTTCATGCGTAACTAAGGGTTCATCCCAATGCATATCTTCTGAATCCGTTACATGCATCACAGCTTGAGGGTCTGTTTTTTTATCTGCCAATTCAAGCGTTGCCATACGCATTTCATAACAAATGACTTGGATTGCTTGCGAAACATTGAGTACACCATAGTCACTATTCACGGGAATAGTCACATGATAATTCGCAAGGGCGAGTTCTTCATTGGTGAGTCCTCGATCTTCACGACCAAAAACAATGGCGATTTCTTGTTGATCTTGAATCACGGCATTCATTGACTTTTGCGCGGCTGGACGAGCATCAAGCAATGGCCAAGGAATGGTACGACTACGCGCACTAGTACCGAAAACTAAATGACAGTCTTTAATTGCATCTTCTAAAGTTTCAACAATTTCAATTTGTTCGATTAAATCTGTTGCACCAGCCGCAAGCGCATCAATGTCAGGATGTGGGTAAGTTTTAGGAGACACTAAGACCAGTTTTGACAAGCCCATAGTTTTCATGGCACGCAATGCACTGCCAATATTTGCAGGGAGAGTGGTATTGACCATCACAATACGTACATGACTTAAATGCTGTGAAACCACAGCATTATCGATAATATTCATTCGATATCCAAAGTATTTAATTTAAATCAGAGAGATTTATGAAAATTGACTGACATCAGCCATATATTGATCCATCGCATCATCCATGCTCATATCGCTAGGCGGGGCTGCAATTTGAGTTGGTTTGGCTAATTCACGTTGATCCACTGCTTTGGCTGCTTTAGATTTCACTTGATATTCAACATGAATGGATTCTTTACCAAAATAATCACGTAATTTTGCAAGTAAATCATCTAAAGGGGCAATTTTCCACTGTTGTCCTAAATGAAGCTCAGTTGTGGCATAGCTATAGTCAAGTAGCAGATGTAAAGGAATGTGCTGACATAAATCAACATGGCAGAAAGATTGTAAAATATTTTGTAAATCATGACTTAATGTTTTTGTCATGATTTCTGGAGAAAGTTTAATCGCAATGTGATTGGCACGCTTTTGACGAATTTCATTTAAGGTAAATGCTTTGGTTAAGCGTCCCATTGGACGGTCAAAGCCTTCTCGCTCATAGATTTCACCCTCTATGACCACCACTTTTTCATTTTGAATAATATCTTTGAAACGTTGGAAGCGCTCATGATTTGCTGAAACTTCAATACGTGCTGTACCATCATCAAGCGTCATCATCATACGATTTGGGAAGTTCGCAACGTCTACCACCAAACCAGCAAAGACAGTCGTAACTCCACGACGAGTAGGGGTGAGTTCACTAATTTTGTTTGGAATAAAGGCTTTCAGTTCTGGTTTATAGACATCAATTGGATGTCCAGTAAGATATAAACCGAGCGTATCTTTTTCGCCTTTTAAACGAACTTCATCTGACCAAGGTTTAACAGGTTTGACAGGTTTACGCTGAACTTCTTCGACCTCACCAAATAAATCCATGATGCCTGTTTCACGGTTAGAACGTGCCTGTTCAGCCGCTTGAACTGCTTCAGGGAGTTGTAACATCAGACTGGCACGTTCAATGCCTAAACAATCCAATGCACCCGCACGAATTAAGGCTTCCAATGTACGTTTATTGATTTTTTTCAAATCAACACGATGACAGAAATCAAATAAATCCTTAAACGGACCATCATGTAAGCGTGAATCTATCACCGATTGCATGGCTTGTTCACCCACACCTTTAATGGCACCTAAACCATAAACGATAGTTTCAGCGTCAGAGGCATGGAATTGGTAAAACGACATATTTACAGAAGGAGGTAATACATTTAAGTCATTGATACGGCAGTCATCAATCAGAAAAACAATATTATCGGTATTCTGCATTTCCGAAGACATGACCGCAGCCATAAACTCGGATGGATAATGCGCTTTAAGCCATGCAGTTTGATAAGCCACGAGTGCGTAAGCTGCCGCATGTGATTTGTTAAAACCATAGCCTGCGAATTTTTCCATATAGTCAAAGATATGGTTGGCAGTGCCTTCGTCAATATCTTTTTTAGCCGCACCTTCAATAAAGATTTGGCGCTGTTTGACCATTTCTTCAGGTTTTTTCTTACCCATCGCACGACGTAAGATATCCGCGCCACCAAGCGAATAGCCTGCACAGAATTGTGCGGCTTGCATAACCTGTTCCTGATACACCATGATGCCATAAGTCGGTTCGAGCACACTTTCAAGTAATGGATGTAAATATTCAAATTCACCACCGTGCATACGGTGAATAAAGTCAGGAATTAGATCCATTGGACCCGGACGATATAAAGACACGAAGGCAATAATTTCTTCAAATTTGCTTGGGCGTGCTTCTTTGAGCATTTTTTTCATACCCACGGATTCAAATTGGAACACCGCAGTGGTATTGGCTTCGGCAAAGACGAGGTAAGCATCTTTATCGTCAAGCGGAATATGGGCAATGTCCAAAGGTTTTTCAGCTTGGATGCGTTTATTGATATTTTGAACTGCATCTTCAATGACCGTTAGGTTACGCAAACCCAAAAAGTCGAACTTCACAAGTCCTGCTGCTTCGACATCATCCTTATCGAATTGGGCAACACGGGCTGTACCATCGGCTTCACACATGACAGCAGAATAATCGGTGATTTTGGTCGGTGCGATGACCACACCGCCTGCATGTTTACCTGTATTTCGGGTAATGCCTTCAAGCTTAAGTGCCATTTCCCAGATTTCAGATGCATCATCATTGTCAGGATTGGATGGGTTGGTCACAATATCTTTGAGTTGTGGCTCCGCTTCAATGGATTCTTCCAAAGTTAAACCCAAAGGCTTAGTTGGAATCATTTTTGAAATACGGTCAGCCAGACCATAAGATTTACCTAAGACACGTGCAACATCTCGAATTGCACCTTTGGCTGCCATGGTACCGAAAGTTGCAATCTGTGAAACGGCATCACGACCATAATGGCGTGCCACGTAGTCAATGACTTTATCACGACCTGCAATACAGAAATCGACATCAAAGTCGGGCATGGATACACGTTCTGGATTTAAGAAACGTTCGAAAAGCAGGTCATAGCGCAGAGGGTCTAAGTCAGTGATTTTTAAACTGAATGCGACCAATGAACCTGCACCTGAACCACGACCAGGTCCCACAGGAACGCCATTGTTTTTTGACCATTGAATGAAGTCCATAACGATCAGAAAGTAGCCGGGGAATCCCATTTTATTGATAATGCCAAGTTCATAGGCAAGACGTTCATCATAAGGCTTACGGATTTCTGCCCAATCTTCATCACGCTTTTCTACAGGGTATAGAACGTCAAGGCGTTCTTCTAAACCGACTTCAGACAAATGCGCAAAGTAGGTGTCAATGGTATGACCTTCTGGGATTGGGTAGTCAGGTAAGTCATTGAAGCCTAAGCGTAAAGAAACAGTACAACGTTTCGCAATCTGTACTGTATTTTCAATGGCACTTGGAATGTCTGCAAACAGTTCAATCATTTCTTGTGATGATTTGAAATATTGCTCAGAGCTGTAGTTTTTAGGACGTTTATTATCACCGAGTACATAGCCATCAGCAATACATACACGGGCTTCATGCGCTTCAAAATCTTCGGGTTTGATAAAGTGGACATCATTGTGTGCCACTACACCAATATTATATTTTGCAGCAAGTTTAACGGCTTCCTGATTAAAGCTTTCTTCCATCGGGCGACCAGTACGGGTCAATGCCAGATATACCCGATTACCAAATTTGCTCACCCATTCTTCAAGTAAGGGTTCTGCTTTTTCAGGATATGCTGAACACAGCATTTCACCCACATCACTGTGCAAACCCAATAAAACAATTAAATCTTGAGATTGTTCTAGCACCCAGTCTTTTTGAATGCAGGGAATGGAAAGTTGTTGTCCTTCAATAAAACCGCGTGACACAATTTCGGTCAGCCCACGCCAGCCTTTATTGGTCATGGCTAATAAAGTGGCTTTGTGGTTGGCATCATTCAAGCGAATGGTGCTGCCAAAAATCGGTTTAATCCCTTTGCCGATGACTTTATTATAAAATTTGACTGCGGCATGCAGATTGGATAAGTCCGTAATGGCTAAAGCAGGCATTTCATCTGACGCAGCAGCTTTAATCAGATCAGGTATACGAACGATCGACTCTGTGATCGAAAATTCTGTAAAAATACCAAGATGAACAAACTGCATAGATAGAAACCCTTTCATAACAACGGATGATTTTAACACGCTTCATTTAGATATGTCGGTGAAACTTAATCAATCTTATTTTGTTGTTGAATAGTTGCATGTTTTGCAATCATTAAAAAATCTTAATATCATTAGGCTTTACAATAAATGAATTGTTTAGTCCTTAAAGGAAACAGATGAAAATTAAAACATTATTTTTATTGGGTTGTTTAGCTTTACCTGTTACAAGCGTTGTTTATGCAGAAGTTGAATATAGTTCCACTTTAGTCAAAAAAGCACAATCTGGTGATGCTCAAGCACAATATGAATTGGGTGAAGCATATTATCAAGGTTATGGTGTAGAGGAAAATTTAGCAGAAGCGTTAAAGTGGTATCGTAAGGCAGCAGCAAAAGACAATTTAGAAGCTATTTACTCAATCGGTTATATGTACGATGAAGGTGAAGCTGTTAAAGAAGATAATGTCGAAGCGATGAAATGGCTGCTCAAAGCTGCTGAGAAAGGTCATTTATTAGCACAATATCGCTATGGTCAAACTTTAGAAAATGGCGAAGAAGGTGTCAAAGCTGATCCTAAAAAAGCCATGACATGGATACAAAAAGCTGCGGATGGTGGTCTTGCAGAAGCACAATATCATGCAGGTTATAATTATGAAATGGGTGAATATGTCACCAAAGACTTGAAAAAAGCAGTTCAATATTATCAACTGGCTGTAGATCAAGAAAATCGTGATGCACAAAATAATTTAGGCGTTTTATATCATGATGGTGACGGTGTTACCCAAGACTATGCCAAAGCATTACAACTGTATACTTTAGCTTCTGAACAAGGCAATGAACTTGCAACGTCAAACATAGGTTTATTGTATGAAAATGGCGAAGGTGTAAAAAAAGATTTTAAACGCGCAGCAAAGTATTATGAATTGGCTTATGAACAAGGCGATCATGATGCACTTGAAAGCTTGGCAAATCTTTATGAAACAGGTGGTTTTGGTTTGAAAAAAGATACCAGTAAAGCGAAGGAATATCGTGAATCAATCGCGGCAACAGCAAGTGCTGCAGAATGATTGATGTATATGCTATAAATAAGCGCCGATGAGGCGCTTATTTTTTGTTTTAACTTCAAAAAAGTTAATATTCCCAAAACATACGTTGGATTTCTTTAGCATCTTGAGTCTTTGTCAGTGCTAAAGCTGCTAACAGTTTCGCTTTTTGTGGATTTAAATCGTGAGCGACGACCCAACCATATTGATCGTCAGGTTGTTCAGCATTACGTAAGACAAAACCTTGCGGAACACGTGATGAACGAATGATTTGAATGCCTTGTTGCTGTAACTGATTCAAGGTTGGGACAATGTAATTTGCGACAGAGCCATTGCCTGTACCTGCATTAATAATCGCTTTGACACCTGCTTTGGCATAAGCCAAGTAAGCATCGGGAAGCATATTGCCTGAACCATAAACAATTTGCACTGAAGGTAGGCGATCTCCTTGAATACTTTCTATATTAAATTCTGAACTATTGTTAAAGCGTTTCGCTACATTTCTAAACCAATAAGGCTTTCCTTCAACTAATGTACCTAAGGCTCCCCATTGGCTTACAAAAGCATTGGTGTGAATGTTAATGGTCTTACTCACATCACGTGCTGCAAAAATATCATCATTCATGAGAACAAAAACACCTTTGGCTTTGGCGCTATCCGCCGCAGCGAGCGCGACTGCACTATAAAGGTTCAAAGGACCATCCGCAGATAGGGCAGAAGGTGGGCGCATCGAACCCACAACCACGATAGGTTTATCTGTATGTACAGTTAATCCTAAAAAGAATGCAGTTTCCTCTAACGTATCGGTGCCATGCGTAATGACTACACCATTTACATCAGGCTTTTTAACCAACTCATTGACTTTACGGGCAATCGTTAAAAGCTCTTTATCTGTAATACTTTCTGAGGCAACTTGCAGTGCTTGTACACCTGTAACATTTGCAAGGTTTTGAATTTGTGGAACAGCTTTGAGTAGATCATCTACAGGAACTTTGGCTGCGGTATAAGTAGCGCTATTGGTAGAGCTTGCACCTGCACCTGCAATCGTACCACCTGTTGCGACGACAACGACATTGTTTTTAGCATAACTTGTAAATGGCAGTAGCATTCCAATCGAAAGTGCGAGAGCTGTAACCGTCTTTTTCATAAAATATCCTTTTCTATTCATCATTCTAGTTTTAAGCACTTTTTGTACCAATTTGAACTTAATATAAAAAATAGGTTTTTGCCCATACCTAATTTAAAATGATAGTTTTTGAATGATCATTCAAATTTATATGTATTGAAAAAGAAAATGTGAAATGGAAATAGCACTTTATTAAGCTATTAAGTTTTAAAACTTCTTACAAAAAAGCACCCAATCAATTGAGTGCTTTTGAAATTTATCTAAACTTGAAAATTAACGCATTTTTGCCAAGAAACGACTTAAACGATTTAATGCTTCACGCAGTTCATTTTCAGCAGGTAAGAACACGACACGGAAGTGGTCAGGCGTAGGCCAGTTAAAACCTGTACCTTGAACCAATAAAACTTTTTCAGCTTTTAAGAAATCCAACATAAATTTTTCATCATCTTCGATTGGATAAACTTCAGGGTCAAGTTTAGGGAAACAGTACATTGCGCCTTCAGGTTTTACACAAGATACGCCCGGAATGTCATTCAACATTTCCCATGCAATATTACGTTGTTCATATAAACGACCACCCGGACGAATCAAGTCATTGATTGACTGATAGCCCCCTAGAGCGGTTTGAATCGCATACTGCGCTTGATGGTTGGCACATAAACGCATTGAAGCGAGCATGTCTAAACCTTCAATATAATCGGCAGCGCGTGTTTTGTCGCCTGTGATCGCCATCCAGCCTGAACGGAAGCCAGCAATACGATAAGATTTAGATAAACCATTAAAAGAAATACATAATTGGTCGCCTGCGAGTGCAGCAACTGAAACATGTTCGATGCCGTCATACACGATTTTGTCGTAGATTTCATCTGCAAATAAAATCAAATCGTATTTTTTAGCCAAAGCAACAATTTGTTCTAAAACATGACGTGGATAGACTGAACCTGTTGGGTTATTTGGGTTAATAATCACGATCCCACGAGTATTGGGGGTGATTTTACTTTCCATGTCTGCAATATCTGGATACCAATAATTTTGGTCATCGCATTTGTAGTGAATTGCAGTACCACCTGAAAGATTGACCGCAGCAGTCCATAGCGGATAGTCAGGCATTGGAACAAGCATTTCATCGCCATCGTCCAATAAACCTTGCATTGCCATGACAATCAGTTCAGAAACACCATTACCAATATACACGTCATTGACATGCATATTTAAAATGCCTTTTTGTTGATAATACTGACAGACTGCTTTACGTGCAGGGAAAATTCCTTTTGAGTCTGTATAACCAATCGCATTAGGTAGATTTAAAGCGACATCATTAATAATTTCTTGAGGTGCTTCAAACCCGAATGGAGCAGGGTTGCCGATATTTAACTTAATAATTTTGTGTCCGGCTTCTTCCATTTCATTGGCCGCTCGTAACACTGGTCCACGAATGTCGTAGCAAACATGCTCAAGCTTTGACGATTTCTTGATTTCGCGTGGTTTTGTGTTACCTAAAACGGACATAATTTTATCCAATGATTTCGAGTTGAAAAAAATAGATTACTGAAATATCACAATCTATGTTGAAATTTAGCTAGATATTTTGCAAGCTCTAGCGTAAATATGGAAGTACGTGAAGCATGACATTGAATGTCAAAGATTTAAAGGAGTTAATGATGGGAAAACTCAATAAAACAGACCGAGAATGGCAAAGAGAGTTATCACCAGAAGAATTTAAGATCACTCGTCAAAAGGGGACAGAGCCTGCTTTTACGGGTAAATACTGGAATACTAAGCAACAGGGGACATATATTTGCCGTTGCTGTGGTACAGAATTATTTTCTTCAGAAACGAAATATGATAGTGGTAGTGGTTGGCCAAGTTTTTATAAACCAATTAATGCCGCCGCTGTTGAAGAAAATGATGATGATTCACACGGTATGCAACGCACAGAAATTGTTTGTCACCATTGTGATGCACATTTGGGGCATGTTTTTGAAGATGGTCCACAACCGACGGGGTTACGTTATTGTGTAAATTCCGCGTCGTTAGAATTAAAAACACAAGAAAAAAGTGATGAGGAAACCTATCCATGACCAGTATTTATCAGTTTGAAGCTGAATTATTAGAAGGAGACAATAAAGCTTTTTCAGACTATCAAGGCGAAGTTTTATTGATCGTGAATACAGCCAGTAAGTGTGGTTTTACACCACAATTTGCAGGTTTAGAAAAACTCTATGAAAAATATAAAGATCAAGGCTTTAAGGTTCTAGGTTTTCCATGTAACCAATTTGGTGGACAAGACCCAGGAAGTAATGAGCAAATAGGAGAATACTGCCAACGCAATTATGGTGTGAATTTTCCTATGTTTGCAAAAGTCGATGTGAAAGGTCCAGAAGCACACGCGATTTTTCGTTATTTGACCAATAATAGTAAAGGTGTTTTGGGGAGTGGAATTAAGTGGAATTTCACTAAATTTTTAATCAATCGCAAAGGTGAAGTCGTCAACCGTTACGCACCGACAACCAAACCAGAAGCATTAGAAGAAGATATTGAAAAAGCGTTGGCTGAAGTATAAAACTTCAATGCCATGTGCATTCAAGGTCTAAAAAATTGCTGAATGATTAGTCCTTTATGTTATTTTCATAGAGGGCTAAATTTTAGTAAATGATAAAAATATTCACACAGCCCCATTTGTATTACAAAGTTTGTATTTCTTTTCGTAGGCGATGCCTTACTTTTTAAGGATGAGGAATATATTCCGCAAGGTAACAAAAATCCTTTGTTGGACATGAGAAGCTAAGCTTCGCAAGATATCCTATCGCCCTTGTCCAACGGCGACATCCATGTCGCCCTGCGATAGCACCACTACGTTAAGCTTTAATTTTGGATAAGATCTATTGCAAATTGGTGTGAAACTGCTCAGTATACATTTTAGAACCCTACCAAATATTGATCACTGATTAGTTATTTTTGGTTTTAAACAATACGCTAAAGTCAAACAGATCAACCAAAATGGAATCAGAATGACCGCAATTTGCATATCGGGTGTCATCCACATCACGACCAAAATAGCAAACATAAAAATGATACAAATATAGTTTGTTATTGGGTATGCAATCGCTGGAAAAAGTGTCGATTTCTGGAGTTTGAGCATACGTTGCTTAAACTTTAAGTGAGTAAATGCGAGCATCATCCAGTTAATAACAATAGCAGATACGACTAAACTCATCAGTAACTTAAATGCTTTTTCAGGAAAAGCATAATTTAAAACAACGCAAATTGCAGTGACAACAGCAGAAGTTAAAATCGCAGCATAAGGAATGCCACGTTGATTAATTTTGCGTAAAAATTTGGGCGCATTGCCTTGTTCTGCTAAACCAAGCAACATACGACTGGTGCCATAACTGGTGCCGTTATAAACAGAAATTGCCGCAGTTAAAACCACAAAGTTTAAAATAGTGGCAACGCCTTGGCTACCTAAAGAATCAAAAATTAAGACAAAAGGACTGCCGCCTTCTGCAATCTGATTCCATGGGAATAATGAAAGTAAAACGATAATTGTGAGTACATAAAATAGCAAGACTCGATAGACAATTTGATTCACTGCTTTAGGAATGGTTTGGGTCGGGTTCCGTGTTTCTGCGGCAGCAATTCCAACTAACTCAATGCCACCAAAAGAAAACATAATGATCGCCATCGCCATAATTAAACCTGTAAAGCCATTTGGGAAAAATCCGCCTAAAGCCCATAAGTTTGTAATACTTGCTGTTTCACCTGCATGACCACTGGTCAGTAACCATGCGCCAAAGCCGATCATACCAATAATGGCTAAAATTTTGATGATTGAAAAAATAAATTCCATTTCACCAAAAACTTTGACGTGTAATAGGTTGATGATATTAATGAAAATAAAGAAACCTAGTGCAGACACCCATGTTGGAATTTCTGGCCACCAGTATTGTATATACAAACCGATCGCACTGAGTTCAGCCATACAAACTAAGACATTGAGTACCCAATAATTCCAACCTGACATAAAGCCAGCAAATGGATTCCAATATTTATAAGCAAAATAACTGAATGAGCCGCTTACAGGTTCTTCAACGACCATTTCGCCGAGTTGACGCATCATAAAAAAGGCAATGAGTCCTGCAATGGCATATCCTAAAATGACGGATGGACCAGCAAGTTTAATGGTTTGAGAAATTCCAAGAAATAATCCAGTTCCGATTGAACCACCTAATGCGATCAGTTGAATATGGCGGTTACTCAAACCATGTTTGAGTTGGCTCTGTTTTTGTGCAGACATAAATGATCCATTTATGTAGAAAGATGAGGAAATACAGCGAGGGCTGAAAATATGAGGTGGTTAATATAATAAATATTTATGTATAAATGAAATTTAATTTATGAGTAGAAAGTCTAATAAGTAAAAAAGACATATAATTTAAATAGATATTGTGAAAAATAAAAAAACCATAAAAATTGTCAAGATCAGACATCACGTATTACCATAATGCATTCTATAAAAAATAAGCACTCTGTTATGCGATTTAAGACTTGGTACACACTGCGTAAGTTTGTCTATGACAACTTACATAATGAGGATTACGAGACAAGATTTAGTCGCACCATTAACTTTTTTTTGATTTTTCTTATTGTTGGTAATGTGGTTGCGGTTTTATTAGAGTCCGTCAATGAAATTTATCGGGCTTATCAATTTTATTTTGATGTATTTGAAAATTTTTCAATCGTGATTTTTAGTGCTGAATATATTTTAAGGTTTTGGAGTATTGTTGAAAAAGAGCCGTTTGTGTCAGGTTGGAAACAACGTTGGCATTATGTCACGAGTGGCGCAGCAATTATTGATTTACTCGCAATTTTACCTGCTTATATTAATTTCTTTGTGCATATTGATTTACGTTTTTTACGAATTTTGCGATTACTCAGGTTACTAAAATTAACACGTTACTTTGTGTCATTACAGATTTTATTACGTGTAATTGAACGTGAAAAAGGTTCATTCCAAGCGGTTATTTTTATTTTATTAATCATGATTGTGATGGCGGCAGGTGGTATTTATGTGGTTGAAAGCCGTGCTCAGCCTGAAATTTTTAGTTCAATCCCTGCTGCAATGTGGTGGGCTGTCGTAACATTGACAACAGTAGGTTATGGTGATGTGACGCCAATTACGCCATTGGGACGTTTTTTAGGTGCATTGATTACCATTTTAGGGGTCGGGTTAGCTGCTTTACCAGCAGGTATTCTTGCCAATGGTTTAGCCAATGAATTGGAGTTGAGAAAACAGCAGCTCGAACTTAAGTTTCGAGATTTATTGAAAAATTGTGAAATTGATATTATTGAAGATGAAGAAAAAATAGAAAGTATTCGTAAAGAAGTAGGACTTTCAACCGAGCAAACACAGGATATTATATTGCAATTGATTCGAGAGCGTCGCGAAGAAGAATTAGAGCGTGAAAAAAATAAATATTGTTTTTGTCCGCATTGTGGGCACAAATTGCCAGAATAAATTACACTTATATGGATGAAAAATTATTCAATTATTTATTTAATGTCTCTATAAAATCGAATAAGCAGGTTAAACATGACATTAGAAATAGATGCTTTTGGAACAATTGTAATCGCAGTCTTCGTTTTATTTATTGGGCGAATTTTAGTTCAAAAAATATCCTTTTTAAGAAACTATAATATTCCTGAACCTGTAGTTGGTGGTTTGATTGCTGCGATCTGTGCTTATTTTGCTTTTAAATTTTTTAATATCAGTGCAACTTTTAATGACGCAATTCAAAAAGCCTTAATGTTAATGTTTTTTACTTCAATTGGTTTGAGTGCAAGTTTTGTAAAACTCAAAGAAGGCGGAAAATCTCTCGTTATTTTTCTGCTTTGTGTAGCAGGTTTTGTATTGGTACAAAATGCTGTGGGTATGAGTTTGGCAAAAGTACTTGGATTAGATCCATTAATTGGTCTAATTGTGGGATCTATTACATTAACTGGGGGGCATGGTACAGCAGGTGCATGGGGAATCATTCTTGAAAATGAACATGGCATTCATGGGGCTGTGGTCTTGGGAATGGCAAGTGCAACCTTTGGACTCATTATTGGTGGCGTAATTGGCGGTCCAGTTGCTAAGTTTTTAATTAAAAGACATAAATTAGCAACAGATTTGGGTATTGAAGAACATGATGATACACCTGCGGCTGAGGGAAGTGCAGCATTTGAATATCCACGGAAAACGCGTTTAATTACATCAAGTAATGCCATCTCAACTTTGGGAATGTTCTCATTATGTATTTTTATTGCCAATTGGATGACTGAGTTAAGCAAAGGTAAATGGTTTGAATTACCTACATTTGTTTGGGCTTTGGCATGTGGTGTATTACTGAGAAATTTTTTAGAGCATGTACTTAAAGTTAAAATATTTGATCGTGCAATTGATGTATTTGGTAATGCATCGCTATCTTTATATTTGGCAATGGCTTTACTGTCCTTACAACTGTGGTTGTTAGCAGATTTAGCAGGTCCACTGGTCATTATTTTATTATTGCAAACATTAACATTGGCTTTATATACAAGTTTTGTGACATTTAAAGTAATGGGCAGTAATTATGATGCCGCAGTATTGGCAGCAGGGCATTGTGGTTTTGGAATGGGAGCAACACCAACAGCAATTGCCAATATTCAAGCAGTGACCAATAGTTATGGACCATCACATAAAGCTTTTCTCATTATTCCTTTATGTGGTGCTTTCTTTATTGATATTATTAATGCTGTGGTTATTCAGACGATTATTAAGTTTTTTTAATACATATAAAATGAAAATCTAGCCTATCGCTCAGAAAATAAGCCTCCATAACGGAGGCTTTGCTGATTAAAGAGGTACTGCTTTATTGTTCTCTCATTTTTATTATCAAGTCTTTTTTCTTTTTATTGTATTTTTTAATGTTTTAGCAAAGATCAAGATAATAAAAACTAAGATAGATTGGATGCTGATGATTAAGTGGGGTAATAAGATTTTTCATAATTTTAAAGTGATGTAATTTCATTTGTTGTAAGAATTATTAAATAAAATTCATCATTAGGAAACTTCATTAAATTCATGTTATAGTGAAATTAATTCATCTAAATATCATTGACTATATAATGTTCAATCGTTGTATAGCAATTTATTTTTAAGTTCTATTTAGGTTTTATTGGATCTCCCCATGCTTGAAATACGCCATTTAAAAACTTTAACTGCTTTACGTGAACATGGTTCATTGGTTGCGGCGGCGAGTGATTTATGCCTTACGCCTTCTGCTATTTCTCATCAACTCAAAGAGTTAGATCATTGGTATGGGGTTGAAGTTGTCAATCGTCGTACACGTCCAGTTTCTTTTTCGAATGTTGGGCAAAGGCTGCTTAAACTGGCAGATGACATTCTTCCACAAATTCAAATTGCACAAACAGATATCACACGTATCGTACATGGTCAGACAGGACGCATCATTTTTTCGTCAGAATGTCATAGTTGTTTTGACTGGTTGATGCCTTTATTAAATCAATATCGTTCACAATATCCTGATGTAGATCTGGATTTTGCTTCAGGTTTTGAGGCAAATCCACATGAGTTACTACAAACTGGTGAATTTGACTTACTGATTACTGCTGATCCAATTGCGCTTAAAGGTATTGAGTATTTTCCAATTTTTGAATACGAGTCGCGTTTAGTTTTGTCAAATACGCATCCTTTGGTGCGAGCAAATCAAGTGACTGTGCAAGAGTTGGCAGAAGAAACTTTGATCACTTATCCTGTTGATAAGCATCGACTTGACATCATGTCACGCCTGTTTATTCCTGCAAATATTCAACCGAAACAAATACGTACTACAGATTTAACGCAAATGTTAATTCAGTTGGTTGCGAGTGGACGTGGAATTGCAGCTCTACCAGATTGGGTGGTAAATGAGTATGAGCAAAAAGGTTGGGTAACATCTCGACGTTTAGATTGTGTTTCGGAAAATGGTTTGCGTCGTACTTTATATGCAGGCTATCGTACAGAGGAAAAAGAGAAAAATTATTTTGAAGGTTTTTTAAATCAGTTAGATCGTTTTTCTAAGAAAAGAACAATTTACTATAATTCATAAGGGTGAATACACGATAAAGATTCGGAGGTGTTCTAAATAGTAAGCTGCTTATGATGATACTGAAGTGAATGAAAAATATTCAAGCACAGCCCCATTTATATTACAAAGTTTGTACTTCTTTTCGTAGGCGATGCCTTACTTTTTAAGGATAAAAAGTAACAAAAATCCTTTGTTGGACATGAGAAGCTAAGCTTCGCAAGATATCCTCCCTTGCGGAGCATTGCTCCTCATGTCCAACGGCGACATCCATGTCGCCCTGCAATAGCACCACCACGTTAAGCTTTAATTTTGGATAAGATTTACTACAAATTGCTGTGAAACTACTCAGCATACTTTTTAAAACATCGTCAAAAATTCAACTAAAGTCAAAATATAAAGCTTTAGTTGAATCATTTAGCTTTAAAACATCACATTTTATTGGTTGAATTTTAACTTTTATTTTTAAGTAAAAAATTTGTGATTTCTCTACCAAATTTCACAGGTTCGGTAATTAATGGGGTATGCCCTGAACGTTTGAATACGATATTTTTTGCATTTTTTAAATGTGCAGAAACTTCGAGTTGTCCTTGAGAAGGATACAGCGTCGATTTTTCACCAATAAAAAATGTGGTTGGACAGTCCAGTTGTGCAATGGCAGCCCGATAATCTTCCTGATGATTCAGATAATTGTCGATATACCAGGTCATATAATCAAGGCGTCGAATCGGGAGTAAATGCTTTTGTAATTGTGGACGCTTCAGTGCCAGATTGAAAATAAACGGACTGACTTTATTACTGCCTTGAATTTTAATAAAATTGATCCACATTTGCACCAATTCACTACGTGGTTCAGCAGGTAACTCATCCACAAAGCGATAGTTTTGGTATTGGTGCAAAAAGTCTGAATAATCTTTGAGAAAACGTTTGAATTTTAAATGTTTTTTTCCAAATAAACCAAATTTCCAAGACGCATCTGTGGTGATTTTTGGGGTTTGGTCTATATGTAAATATGCTTTGAGTTTTTCTCTTAAGTTGCCATATTGCATGCCATGCATGGCTGTTGTTGCACCCATAGAGTAAGCAATCAAAATAAAGTCATTGAGGTGCATTTGTTCAATCAGGCTGTCAATGTCACGCCAATGATTATGAATAGCATCAAGCTCTTGTGGAATTTTACAGGTGCGTGAACCGCCAAAACCACGCCAATCAGGGATAATAAATTTAAATTTTTTGATATTGGGAAGTAAAAACGGAAGCCATTGCCAGCTTTGCATGCCTAAACCAGACAGAACCAATACGGGTTCACCTTGCCCAATTTCTCGGACAAATAATTTTTCACCATCAGGCATTGTATAGTGTGGCATAGTAATCCTTAAGTTTTTTCTTTGTTTTCAAATTCTTTGAGTTGAGGAATGAGTTGACTGAGCCAATCAATCCAGCCATTTTCCAGATCAATTCCCAATTGTAAAATCATTTTATGAATATATAAAGTTCGATCTTGTGGGTCTGCGTGGGCAAAGTCTTTGTTAAAAATTTGCTGATACAATTTTAAATTTTCTTGATGTAACACTAAATGACGCTCTAATTCAGGCAAAATGGTATTGCCTCCAAATTGTGCCTCAAGTCTTAACCGCACCATAATTTCTTCACGAAGCTGAGCAGGTTGCCCTTGTTTGACCATCCATTCGGTTAGCTCTACACGTCCAAGTTGTTCAACCTGATAGGTTTTTTTGCGTCCTGTGTCAGCTTGATCTTCTAAAGTGGAAATCCAGCCTTTTTTCAGCATGCCACTTAATTCACGATAAATTTGTTGGTGTGTGGCATTCCAGAAAAAGCCCATAGAGCGGTCAAAACGGCGTGCCAACTCAAAACCTGTACTCGGTTTTTCAATCAGACTCGTCAATAAAACATGGGCTAAAGACATTTGAGTAATATTTCGCACATAAAATGGGTGTAAATTCATTATGCAACATGTTGCATAAAAATCAAATCTCGATTATAAATAAATTGCACTATGCAACTTGTTGCATTAAAAAATTAACTGAGAAGTTTCAAAGACCAGCCAGCGAAAGCACGCCAAGGAGTTCACATGTCTAATTACCCGCATTTACTTGCGCCATTGGATTTAGGCTTTACCACTTTAAAAAATCGCGTATTGATGGGTTCTATGCATGTAGGGCTTGAGGAAGTTGACGGTGGCTATGACCGTATGGCTGCATTTTATGCAGAGCGTGCAGCAGGCGGCGTTGGTTTAATTGTAACAGGCGGAATTTCACCGAATGATCACGGTGTAACTTTCTTTGGAGGCTCTAAACTTGATACCTTGGAAGAAGCAGAAAAGCATAAAGTGATTACACAGGCAGTACATGATGCAGGTGGTAAAATTGCCTTACAAATTTTGCATACAGGACGTTATTCTTATCAGCCTGAAAATGTTGCACCATCGGCAATTCAAGCGCCGATTAACCCAACCAAACCACATGCTTTAACTTCGGCTGAAGTTCAGCAAACCATTGCAGACTTTGCCAACTGTGCCAAATTGTCGCAAATTGCAGGCTATGATGGTGTTGAAATCATGGGTTCAGAAGGTTATCTGATCAATGAATTCATTGCAGCACGGACTAACCATCGTGATGATGAATGGGGCGGTAGCTACGAAAACCGTATTCGTTTCCCGATAGAAATCGTGCGTCGTACCCGTGAGGAAGTGGGTGAAAACTTCATTATTATCTATCGTTTATCCATGCTTGATTTGGTCGAAGGCGGCTCAACTTTAGAAGAAGTGATTCAGTTGGCGAAAGAAATCGAAAAAGCAGGTGCAACCATTATTAATACAGGAATTGGTTGGCATGAAGCACGTATTCCGACCATTGCGACCAAAGTACCACGTGCTGCATTTACATGGGTGACGAAAAAATTAAAAGGTTCGGTGAATGTACCGTTAATTACCTCAAACCGTGTCAATACCCCTGAAATGGCTGAACACGTGTTGGCTCAGGGCGATGCGGACATGATCTCAATGGCACGTCCAATGCTTGCCGATTCGCACTTTGTTGTAAAAGCTGAACAAGGTCGTGCAGATGAAATTAATACCTGTATCGGTTGTAACCAGGCGTGTTTAGACCATATTTTCTCAATGAAAATAGCAACTTGTTTGGTCAATCCACGTGCATGTTATGAAACTGAACTGATTTTCAAAGATACAGCAACCGTTAAGAATATTGCAGTCATTGGCGCAGGTCCTGCGGGACTCAGTTTTGCGACTTATGCGGCTGACCGCGGGCATAAAGTCACGATTTTTGAAGCATCCAATCAGATTGGTGGGCAGTTTAATATTGCCAAAACTATTCCCGGCAAAGAAGAATTTTATGAAACTTTACGTTATTTCAAACGTAAAATTGAGCTTCAGCCAAACATTAAACTTGTGTTAAATCATACTGCGACGTATGAAGAACTCAGCGCTGAAAATTTTGATGATATTGTGGTTGCAACAGGGGTTACACCACGTCATTTAAATATTGAAGGCATTGATCATCCTAAAGTTTTGTCTTATATCGAAGTATTACGTGACCGTAAGCCGGTGGGTAAAAAAGTGGCCATCATTGGTGCAGGCGGGATTGGTTTTGATACTGCGGAATATCTTTCTCATGAAGGTGAAAGTGGTAGTTTAAATCCACAGAAATTCTATGATGAATGGGGTATTGATACCACTTATGCACATGTTGGTGGCTTAAAAGCACCTGAAGTCGAGCAATCACCACGTGAAATTTATTTACTGCAACGTAAAACCAATTCAGTCGGTGCAGGCTTAGGTAAAACCACAGGATGGATTCACCGTACAGGCTTGAAACACCGTCATGTCAATATGATTCCGGGTGCAAGCTACGACAAGATTGATGATCAAGGCTTGCATATTACTGTGGCTGATAAAGTCATGGTATTGGATGTAGATAACGTTGTGATCTGTGCAGGGCAAGAATCTTATACCGCGATGTTTGAGCAACTCCAGGCAGATGGTAAATCTGTGCATCTGATTGGTGGTGCGAAAGAAGCAGGCGAGTTGGATGCGAAACGTGCCATTCGTCAAGGCGCTGAATTGGCGATGGTGATTTAGTTTTTTTACCTCTCCCTTGCGAAGTACACTTCTCATCTCCTGAAAGGAGAGGGAACATCATTTTTTCAAATGTGTTTTTCCCCCTCTCTTGCGCCATATATGGCTCAGGGAGAGGGTGTTAATATTTTTTTAAATTTATAGCATCCTCTTTAATTATTTATTTAAAAGAACTGCTCCCTTGCGAAGTAATGCTTCATATCTTCAGAAAGGAGAAGAAGCGCTATTAATTTTTGAAGAATCCCTCCCAACCTCCCTTTAAAAAAGGGAGGAGCACTGCGGATCTAATAATTATTAGATCCGCAGATTTTCCCCTCTTTTGTAAAGAGGGGGTTAGGGGAGATTATTTTGAATTGAAGGGAATCCAAATAGGACATTAAAATGAGCTATACCAATACCAAAACTGCCGTACAAAAATGGCATCGCATGGTTCAAACCCGTGATATGAACATTCTCAACGAATTACTCGCAGATGATGTGGTCTTTCGTTCACCTGTTGCATTTAATCCTTATGAAGGAAAACAGGTGGTATTTTTTATCTTGAGTAATGTGATTGAGATTTTCGAAAACTTTACCTATCACCGTGAATTTTTTACTGAAGATGAACAAAGTGTGGTCTTGGAGTTTTCGGCTATTGTCAGTGAAAAGAAACTCAAAGGCATTGATATGATTCGCTTTAATGAACAAGGTCAAATTGTTGAATTTGAAGTGATGTTACG
Source organism: Acinetobacter sp. R933-2 (assembly GCF_030325485.1). NCBI lineage: Bacteria > Pseudomonadati > Pseudomonadota > Gammaproteobacteria > Moraxellales > Moraxellaceae > Acinetobacter > Acinetobacter sp. R933-2. The sequence continues at coordinate 110,805 of NZ_JACAIJ010000012.1, read as the reverse complement.
TCCAAAAAGTGGTTTAGAAGCACTTGCAGTGAAAATGGGCGCACGTTTTGCCCAATATCAAGCATAATCAAATGTAAATCTGTTCAGGAATACACAGGTATTCCTGAATGAAGGGCTGTATCGCAGTCAAAGCTGTATTTTAAAATGTCCAAAATGTAGAGATGAGCAATGTCTATTCTGAATAAAGTCAGTCAAATGACGCAACATGTACTGGATCAACTCACTGGTGCAGAATTGCCGAAAATGTATTATGACCCACAGGGACAGATGAAAACGGTGTTGGCACAATTGCCACAACTGCAACAAAAATATCGACCGACACCGTGGTTGAGTAATCAGCATGTGCATTTATTATATTTTGATATCATCAAGAAAAAGATGATCAAGTTACAATACGATCGGATTGAGCAACTGACCATGCAAGATGGTGGGGTGACGGCGATTGCTTGGTATGGCTATGATTTACCTCAGGATACGCCAACGATTGTGATCATGCATACCATCACAGGTACGCCTGAAAGTATGCGTGAGTTAGTCAAAGATTTGCATGACTATACAGGATGGCGCATTGCACTGTGTTTACGCCGTGGACATGCAGGCTTACCGATGCCTGTACCACAAATGTCGATTTTTGGTTCAACCGCAGATTTACGTGAGCAAATTCAGTGTATTCAACAGAAATTTCCACAATCTGAACTGTATGCTGTCGGCTCTTCGGCAGGAACAGGATTATTGGTACGTTACTTGGGGGAGGAAGCTGAAAATACACCATTTAAAGCCGCTTTTGCCATGTGTCCGGGTTATGATACTGAACTGGGTTTTGCCAATGTGCATCCTTTTTATACCAAAGTCATGACCAAAAAATTATTTAAAGCTTTTATTACGCCCTATGCGCAAACCTGGGCAAAAATAGATTCGGTACAAACTGTTTTACAGACCAAAACTTTGCAGGAATTTCAAAATGAGTATTTTGAAATGGCAGGATTTTCAGATTATCAGAGTTATAATCAGGCGATTAACCCGATTTATGTGTTTGAAAATGTTAAAATTCCATTGATGATTTTAAATGCTGAAGATGATCCAGTTTGTTCAATTAAAAATCTGGAGCCTTTTAAGCAAACCATTGAAAATATGTCAAATATTATTGTAGTCATCACCAAAAAGGGCAGTCATTGTGGTTTCTATGAGGGTTTAAATACCAAATCATGGGCATCAAGGCTAATCGCAGGTTTTTTACAGCAATATTCATGATATGAATGACCAATCAATATTGGATAAAGTGATCAAATAATCGGATAAATCAGATATTGTTATTTGATCTATCCGTTTTAATGATCCAATTGTGATGCTTTATTGATTTTAAATAGATGGAATCGTGTAAATATTAAAAAATTTGAGAAATGGTTTATGTAAGTGCTAAATAATTCCAAACGAAATTTATCTTTTGAGAGTAAATCATATTACTACGAACAATATAAATATCTTGGAAGAAACTATAACCATCCAGTATTTTTAATTTATTTTCATTGATTTCATCTTCAATGAGTAAACGAGGTAACCACGCTATACCTAAGCCTTGTAAAGCCAAAGCTTTTAAGTCACTGGCATTATCTGTTTCATATAAAGTTCGATAATTCAGTTTATTTTCTATCATTTTATCGACACATTTTCTCAGATAGGCTTGTCTACTATAGGCTAAAAGCGGGAAAGTTTGATTGAGTTCGTATTTAGGCAATTCATTTTTGCTGGCTGTCACGGGCACAATTTGCATATTTACAATTTTATGGTAGGTAAAAAGCGTAGCATCCAATTGTTGTAAAGTAAGTTGATCACAATAACAAATGAGAAAATCACAAGAACCATCTTTTAATAAACGTATGCCTTGTTGCAGATTTGCAGCAATAATTTCTAATTTTAGGTCATTATAGTCTGAATATAATTTTTGAATAAATTTGGGAAAAAACTGAGTAATGAGAGAATGGGATACGGCAAATTTAATCGAAAGTTCATTGTCTTTAATATTTTTTTCTAAATACGTTATCGTTGTATTCATTTGGTTTTTAATACTTTTTGCTGTTGATAGCAAGACTTGACCAGCATCTGTAAAATCAATATTTTTACTATAACGCTTTAAAATTTGAAATCCCAACGATGCTTCAATATTTTGTATTCTACGTGTAAACGCTGATTGCGTGACATGACGTATAGATGCTGCTCTAGAGATCGATTTTTCTTGATCCAATGCAAGAAGATCCTCAATCCAGCGAATTTCAAGCGTCATGTCTGATTACCAATAAATATTTAACTCATGAAAGTATAACAAGTGATATGCAAAAAATGCATACAGATATATTTTTTTACATTGGTCAAGTTTGGATTATTTCACCTAAGATAAATTCATCATCTTCGTAGAGCTACATTGCAAATGAACATTGAAATTAAAACGAGAACTGAAAAGGATTTATTGGGAAGCAAGGAAGTTCCATTTCATTGCTACTACGGTGTGCAAACATTAAGAGCGCTTGAAAATTTTAATCTAAGTGTGCATAAGTTAAGTGATTTTCCTATTTTTATTCAAGCGCTTGCTATGGTGAAATCCGCTTGTGTGGATGCTAATTTTAAATTAAATAAAATCGAAGAACATAAATATAATGCGATTCAATATGCATGCCAGCAATTGATAAATGGTTCATACCATAGCCATTTTCCTATTGATATGATTCAGGGTGGGGCTGGAACTTCTACAAATATGAATGCCAATGAAGTTATTGCAAATATTGGATTGGAGTTTTTGGGGTATGCAAAAGGTGAATATCAACATCTACATCCCAATAACGATGTAAATATGTCTCAGTCGACCAATGATGTATATCCAAGTGCAATAAAAATAGGTTTATTATTTGCATTGGATCATCTGAATATTCCATTTCAAAAACTCATTGAAAGCTTAAGTAGCAAAGCTAACGAGTTCTCTGATATCTTGAAAATGGGGCGTACTCAGTTACAAGATGCTGTGCCGATGACATTAGGGCAAGAATTTAGTGCTTTTGCGCACACCTTACAAAATGATTTGCAAAAATTAAATCATATTATGCCTGATTCACTCAGTGTCATTAATTTAGGTGGAACAGCAATTGGTACGGGAATTAATACCGAAACTGAGTATCGTATAAAAGCAATTCAAGCTTTATCAGAAATTACAGGTAAAAATATTTCAAGTGCGCCTGATTTGATTGAGGCGACGACAGATATGGGTGACTTTGTACTTTTATCAAGTTTACTCAAACGTACTGCAACAAAGTTGTCTAAAATTTCTAATGATTTACGTTTGTTATCGAGTGGACCACGTACAGGTATAGGCGAGATCCAATTGGAACCGCGTCAGCCTGGTAGTTCAATCATGCCAGGAAAAGTAAATCCAGTCATTCCTGAAGCGATGAATTTGGCGTGTTATCAAATTATTGCAAATGATTTGGCAATTACTTTGGCTGCAGAAGGTGGGCAACTACAGTTAAATGCATTTGAACCATTAATTGCGCTTAAATTATTTGAATCTATTGAGTTATTAGGCAAAGCGATGCAAATGTTAAATGAAAAATGCATCCAAAATATCCGTGCCAATGCAGCACATTGTCAGCATTTAGTAGAAAACTCAATTGGAATTGTGACTGTTTTAAACCCATATTTAGGTTATGAAACTACTACACGAATTGCAAAGATGGCAAATGAGTCAGGTGAGAGTATTTTAGCTTTGATCAAAGCTGAAGGATTACTTTCAGATGAAATTTTGGCAAATGTACTTGCTGTGCATAATATGATTCAGCCAAAACAACACGCAGCTTAGTGTTTTAAGTTAAGGATAAAATCAATCTAATGCATAACTTACATAAGAAATTAAAGTTTTCATATCATGTATGAAACTTGATACTGATGTAGCGTGAATAAAAAAAGGGAAATTATAATTTCCCTTTTTTAAATACTAAATTTTTAGTTTTTTAACGCAGGTGTAGCAGCAGCGATTGCCGCAGCAACGGCATCATCTTCAGTTTGAGCAGCACTTGAGTTTGCTTTTGGTGCAGGTGTTTCTGCACGTGCAGTTTCAACAGCTACAGGTTTTGCTTCTGGCTTCGGTGCTGCAGGTTTTGGCGCTTCTGTACGTGTCGTTTCAGTTGCTTGAACAGGGCGAGGTGCTGGCGTTTCTACACGAGGCGTTGGTGCTGGAGCAGGTGCTGCAGTTACAGGCTGTTGTTGAACTTGATGATTTGATGCTGTACTTGGTGTATCAGTTTGACTTGCTTGAGCAGGTTGTTGCTGATTATTCACTTGAGTTGGCTGCTGTTGAGTCTCATCTTGATCATGTTCAGCAGAATCAAGGTTTTCAAACTGAGCAGGTTGTTGTACAGGTTGCTGTGTTTGAGTTGTTTCTACTTTTTCAGGTTCATCATTTTTAGGCTCTTCTTTTTTCACACATGCTGTTAAAACAAGACCTGTAGCAATCAAACCACAAATTAAAATTTTTTTATTCATATTTACACAAAATATAGCTTCTAGGGAGTAAGGCTATTATAACAATAAAATTAGAGATAAAAATCATGTACTGTAATGTTAATTTTTGATTGGAAATGCTGATAGAATAGCCAATTGTTTATTGTTCTATGAATTGATGTGAATTGACTTTGCTTTCTAGGTACAAGGTAAAGTAAAATCGCACAACATTGTAGGCCAATTTAGGCTCCATTGTACGAGAAACTTAATGACCCATTTTATATTCGTCACTGGTGGTGTTGTATCATCACTAGGTAAAGGTATTTCAGCTGCTTCAGTTGCTGCACTTTTAGAAGCCCGTGGTTTAAAAGTGACCATGGTCAAAATGGATCCATACATTAATGTCGATCCTGGGACTATGAGCCCATTCCAACACGGTGAAGTTTTTGTTACAGAAGACGGAGCTGAAACGGACTTAGATTTGGGTTATTACGAGCGTTTCTTACGTCGTGCGAAAATGACCAAATTGAATAACTTTACTTCTGGTCGTGTTTATCAGGATGTCTTGAACAAAGAACGTCGTGGTGATTACTTAGGCGGTACAGTACAAGTTATTCCACATATTACGGACAATATTAAAGAACGTGTACTTCGTGCAGGCGAAGGCTATGACGTTGCCATCGTCGAAATCGGTGGTACGGTAGGTGACATTGAATCTCTCCCATTCATGGAATCTGTACGTCAGTTAATGGTTGAGCTTGGTCATAAACGTACAATGCTCATGCATTTAACTTTATTGCCATATATCAAGTCTGCTGCTGAGCTTAAAACTAAGCCAACACAACATTCTGTAAAAGAATTATTGTCTATTGGTATTCAACCTGACATTTTGATTTGTCGTACTGAGCATGATGTTGATGCAGACACAACTCGTAAAATCGCGTTATTTACTAACGTTGAGGCACGTGCAGTTGTGGTATGTAAAGATGCGCGTTCAATTTATCAAATTCCACGTACATTCTATGAACAAAATGTTGATGATTTAATCTGTGAACGTTTTGGTTATGACAATTTGCCAGAAGCGGATCTTTCAGATTGGGATCACGTTGTTGAAGCATTATTGAACCCGGAATACACAGTGCGTGTGGCGATGGTGGGTAAATATGTTGAACTGCCAGATGCGTATAAGTCTGTCAATGAAGCACTTTTACATGCAGGTATTCAAAACCGCGTTAAAGTTCAAATTGACTATGTCAATGCTGAAGAACTTGAAAGCCAAAATGTTGCTGAAGTATTGAAAGATGCAGATGCAATCCTTGTTCCAGGTGGTTTTGGTGAGCGCGGTACTGAAGGCAAAATGAAAGCGATTCAGTTTGCACGTGAAAATAAAGTACCATTCTTAGGGATTTGTTTGGGTATGCAATTGGCTGTGATCGAGTTTGCACGTCATGTTGCAGGTATGCCAGAAGCGACTTCAACAGAGTTTAACCGTTCAACTAAATTCCCATTGATTGGTTTAATTACTGAATGGTTAGATGAGCGTGGCGAAATTCAACATCGTAGTGCCGAGTCAAACTTAGGCGGTACAATGCGTTTAGGTGCACAAAAATCTGAATTGGTTGAAGGCACAAAAACACGTGAAGTTTATGCAAAAGCAGAAATCACAGAACGCCATCGTCATCGCTATGAAATGAATGATCGTTTTATTCCTGCTATTGAAGAAGCAGGTATGAAAATTTCTGGTTATTCTGCGGTACAACATCTTGTTGAAACTGTAGAAATTCCTGAACATCCTTGGTTTATTGCTGTACAATTCCACCCAGAATTTACAAGCTCACCACGTGATGGTCATCCATTATTTGCTAGCTTTATTGATGCTGCTAAACAACAGCACCAAAATAGTAAATAAGCATATAGCGACAACTAGGAAGTTTAAATGTCACAATTAAAAGCACAAGAAATTGTACGTTTAGGCGATATACAAATGGCAAATCATTTGCCATTTGTACTATTCGGCGGCATGAATGTACTTGAGTCTAAAGATTTAGCGTTTGAAATAGCAGAAACTTATGTTGATATCTGTAAACGCTTAGATATTCCATATGTATTTAAAGCAAGCTTTGATAAAGCGAATCGTTCAAGCCTACATTCATTCCGTGGTCCTGGTTTGGAAAAGGGCTTAGAGTGGCTAGCTGACATTAAAAAACATTTTAATGTTCCTATCATTACTGATGTACATGAACCTTATCAGGCGGCACCAGTCGCTGAAGTTGCAGACATTATACAACTTCCAGCATTTTTAAGTCGTCAGACTGATCTGGTTGAAGCCATGGCAAAAACGCAAGCCATTATCAATATCAAAAAAGCCCAGTTTCTTGCACCACATGAAATGCGTCATATTTTGCATAAATGTTTGGAAGCAGGAAATGACAAATTAATTTTGTGTGAGCGTGGTTCAGCATTTGGCTATAACAACTTAGTTGTAGACATGTTGGGCTTTGATACCATGAAAGAAATGAATGTCCCTGTGTTTTTTGATGTCACACATGCTTTGCAAACGCCGGGTGGACGTGCAGATTCTGCGGGTGGGCGTCGCGCACAAATTACCACACTTGCTCGTGCAGGTATGGCAACAGGTTTAGCAGGATTATTCTTAGAAGCACATCCTGATCCTGAACAGGCAAAATGTGATGGTCCTTGTGCATTACGTATGTCACAGCTTGAGCCATTCTTGGCACAATTAAAAGAATTGGATACTTTAGTAAAAGGATTCAAGAAGTTAGATACTCATTGATACCATTTTGGTATCTTTTATTCATTCAACTGAGGAATTATTCATGAGCCAAATCGTTGACATTCGTGCACGTGAAATCTTGGACTCTCGTGGTAACCCAACCATCGAAGCAGACGTAATTTTAGAATCTGGCGTTGTTGGTCGTGCATGTGCACCATCTGGTGCTTCAACTGGTTCTCGTGAAGCTTTAGAACTTCGTGATGGCGATAAAGCGCGTTATTTAGGTAAAGGCGTTAAAACAGCGGTTAATAATGTAAATACTTTAATCCGTGATGCTTTGGTTGGTAAGTCTGTATTTGAGCAAAAAGACATCGATAATACGATGATTGCGCTTGATGGTACTGAAAACAAAGAAAAATTAGGTGCAAATGCAACTTTAGCAGTATCGCTCGCTGCTGCACGTGCTGCTGCTGATGAAAAGAAAATTCCACTTTTCCAATACATCGCAGATTTACGTGGTCAAACCATTTTAACAATGCCTGTACCAATGATGAACATCATCAATGGTGGTTCACATGCAGATAATAACGTTGATATTCAAGAGTTTATGATTGAGCCTGTAGGCTTCACTTCATTCTCTGAAGCGCTTCGTGCGGGTGCTGAAATCTTCCATTCTTTAAAATCAGTATTAAACAAAAAAGGTTTAAACACTGCTGTTGGTGATGAAGGTGGTTTTGCACCGAACTTACGTTCAAACGAAGAAGCAATTACTGTAATTCTTGAAGCAATTGGTCAAACTGGTTATAAAGCGGGTTCTGATATCATGCTTGCGCTTGACTGTGCATCTTCAGAATTCTACAAAAATGGTCAGTATATTCTTGCAGGTGAAGGCAACAAAGCATTTACAAGCAACCAATTCTCTGACTATTTAGCAGGTCTTGTAAACCAATATCCAATTATCTCTATTGAAGATGGTTTGGATGAGTCTGATTGGGAAGGCTGGTCTTATTTGACTTCTATCCTTGGTGATAAAATCCAATTGGTTGGTGATGATTTATTCGTTACAAATCCTAAGATTTTACAACGTGGTATTAATGAGAAAGTAGGTAACTCTATTTTAATCAAATACAACCAAATTGGTACGTTGACTGAAACTTTAGATGCGATTTACCTTGCAAAAGACAATGGTTATACCACTGTTATCTCTCATCGTTCAGGTGAAACTGAAGATTCTACAATTGCGGATCTTGCAGTAGGTACAGCAGCAGGTCAAATCAAAACAGGTTCACTTTGCCGTTCTGACCGCGTAGCAAAATATAACCAATTACTTCGTATTGAAGAATTAACGAAAGCGGCTTACCGTGGTAAGGCTGAATTCAAAGGTTTGAACTAAGCTAAAAAGGTTGTTGTTATTGAAGCATAGAATGGTTTTGTTGATGAAAATAAAGTCATAGAACAGAAAATGTGAAAATAGCAACAACCTTTTCAAGTTTTATACTGAAGCTTGAGAAAAAATTAGTCATACTCTGACTAGACAAAGATATTTTTAATTTGTTGTATACATTAAAGTGTTTTCTTTAAAAGTAAACTACTGATTTTAAATATACTTTGTCGATAATTCATACTCTTGTCGATAGCCCTAAATATGTTAGAAGTCTTTAAGTCAACATCAAGTAAAGTTATTTTTATTATTGCACTGTTGATCGTTATTATATTGCAATACCGTTATTGGTTTGGTGATGGTGGATATTTTCCACATCAAGCATTATTGCAGCAAATTCAGCAACAGACTGAAGTAAATAATGAGCTAAAAGAACGTAATCGTATTTTGGCAGCAGAAGTATATGACTTAAAAAATGGTGCAGAAGCGATAGAAGAACATGCACGTCTTGATTTAGGTCTAATTAAACCACATGAAACTTTTGTACAAATGAGTACGATTAGTACCCATTACAAACCTATTTATATTGATCCAAATGCGCCAGTAGACGACAGAACCAATGAAGATGAAATCCCACCTGAACAACCGTAAGTTATGGGCAATTATTCCTGCGGCAGGCTCGGGAAGTCGTTTCTCCAAGACAGAACTTAAACAATATCAATTGATTCAAAATAAAACGGTCTTAGAACATACTGTAAATCGTTTAATGCAGTTGCCTCTTGCGGGGTGTGTGCTTGCAATAGGCGAACAAGATGATGTTGCTCAAACATTAGCATTTGAACAAAAGGATAAAATTCACTTTTGTTTAGGCGGTGCTGAACGTGTAGATTCAGTGCTGAATGCTTTACTTTATCTAACCGAAATTGCTGAACCAGAGGACGTCGTGTTGGTACATGATGCTGCCCGTCCATGTGTAACTTTGGATTGTCTGAATCAATTATTAAATGTTGTAAAACAGACTGAAAGCAGTGCAATTTTAGCAGTTCCAGTACGTGATACTTTAAAACATGTTGCTAAAAACCATGAGATTGACAAAACTGTGAGTAGAGAGCAACTTTGGCAGGCACAAACGCCTCAAATGTCGACAATAGCTCAACTCAAACAAGCAATAGAACACGCATTAAAAAACCAATGTGTCATTACAGATGAAGCAAGTGCTTTAGAGTTTATTGGGCAAACCGTTCAAGTGGTTCAAGGGCGTTCAGACAATATAAAAATTACTTATCCAGATGATTTAGAATTGGCTCGTTTAATTTTAATGGCACAACAATAAAATTGAGCAAATTCATAAGAATTATAAAGGGAAAGATGTTTTCTTAGACTTTTCTCTTTATAATTTTGTTTCTTATTTTTTTGTAGAAAATAAAATGCCACCCACCGAGCAATATCGCTTCTTACGACATTCCTTAAGGGATGGTCGCAGCTTCAATGAAACTATTTCAAAATGGGATAAATTACATTTAGACCCTTGGTTATTGGCATTTTTGCTTATCAATGCCGCACTGGGTTTATTAATGGTTTATAGCGCATCTGATCAGGATGTTGGGATGTTGGCACGTCAAGGTGTCAGTTTTATCGTCGGCTTTATTTTACTTTTTTTGTGTGCGCAAGTTCCACCTAAAGTTTATCAAGCGATTAGCCCATATTTTTATATCTTTGCCATTATTTTATTGGTTTTGGTTCTGTTGGTGGGAGATGTTCGACTTGGTGCAAAACGTTGGCTAACGATTCCTGGTATTGGGAGTATGCAACCCAGTGAGTTTACTAAGTTCGCAATGCCATTAATGATGGCTTGGTATTTTTCACGTCAACCTTTACCGCCTAAATTTCGTCATGTAATCGGTGCATTAATTTTAATGGTTGTGCCTTTTGGTTTGGCATTATTGCAACCTGATTTAGCCATAGGGATTGTGATTGGTGGCGTGTTTGCGCTGTTCTTAAGTGGTATGTCATGGACATTAATCATTGGTGCTATTGTAGCAGCAGCCATGGCTTTGCCTTTAGTTTGGATGTTTGTCTTACAAACCTATCAAAAGAAGCGCATATTAACCTTATTTGATCCAGAATCAGATGCTTTAGGTGCAGGTTGGAATATTATTCAATCTAAAATTGCTATTGGTTCAGGTGGCTTTACAGGCAAAGGTTATCTTGGTGGAACGCAGTCGCAGTTGGGCTATTTGCCTGAGCATCATACTGACTTTATTATGTCAACTTATGCCGAAGAGTTTGGTTTTATTGGTGTTTTTTTACTATTTTTGTTGTACGCAGCAATTATTTTCCGTTGTATGATGATTAGCCTTGGCTGTTTTCATAATTATGGACGAATTTTAGCAGGTACAATTGGTTTATCATTATTTTTCTTTGTATTTGTAAACTCAGGCATGGTGAGCGGAATTTTGCCTGTCACAGGGGATCCATTACCATTAATGAGTTATGGCGGAACGGCTGTGATTGCATTATTAGCGAGTTTTGGTATTGTAATGTCGATTCATACCCATCGTTAAGCGCACAGAAAGGGATGTTTGATAAAATGTCCCTTTATTTTTATATAAAAAAATCTAAAATTTAATCTCAGTAAAATACTTAAATAAATTCAATTTTATCATCAGGGATACAAAATATGATTCGCCCACTTTTACTTGCAACTACGATATTCTTGAGCACTTCAATGTTTAACTTCGTTTATGCTGATAAAGCAACAAACATCGAAATGAAACAACAAAATGCCCAAAAAGCTTATCAAGCTGATTTTGAGTTATTTGTTCGTTTGATGGAGCAAGTGGATATGCAAAAAATGACCACGATGATTGTAGAAGATGCTGAAACTGCAACAGTTGAACAGACAGCACAGGTCGCTGACGTGATTAAAAATTTACAAGCTTTGAGCCAATCTCTCGATCAAGCTAGTTTCGCAACACCTGAAGGTAAAAAAGTTCGAGCTGCTTTTATTGCTTATAATGATGATTCAATTTATTTGTTGAAAAATCAGAAGCAATGGGAAAATGACGAAAAACAGAAAGAAAAACTGATTAAACATTCTGAGCAGCTCAATCAAACTTTGGTTGAGTCTATACAAAAATTAAAAGTATTCGCAGAATAATAAAGTAAAAAATGATTTTAGATTATTTTCAACGCCAAGTTTTATATCCTTGTTATTATTGTCAACATCAGCATTTTAAACACGATATTTTAAGTTATGCGGATGGTCGTATGCTCTGTAAAGATTGTGCGAAACATATCATTGTGAGTCGTGAAAATTTACAAGTCGTAGCGCAATGGGTACTCAAGCAAATTGAAGACTTAGGTTTGAAATTTACACGGGGTCATACTTACGTTAGCTTAGTCAGTAAAGAAAAAATGATTTCTTTGGGTTTTGAGCAAGCGGAAGGTTTGGCAACGAACATCATCGCCACTGATATGTTTTTTAAAAATAAACATTTAAATGCACAAATTTATGTGATTTATGGTATGCCCACAGCAAATTTAGTCTGGGTTTTGAGCCATGAAATTGGGCATGTATTGGTTTCACAGCATCAGTATCAATTTAATACTCAGGAAGCAGAAGAAGGTTTTTGCCAGTTAATTGCTTTATTGGTGAGCCAAAAATCACAAAACCCGTTAATGCCTAGGGTATTGTATAAAGAGTTCAATAATCCTGATCCAGTCTATGGCGATGAGTTGCGAAAAGCCTATGAAGCATATAAACAACAAGGCTTTTCCAATTATTTTCGGGCGTTTATTTAGGTTTTAAAGCGGTAAATAGGTATATACCAAGCCATACGAAACTGCAGCAATTAAAGTTGCCAATACAATTTTTTTAAATTTAAAATAAATACCCATAAGTACGATAAAACCAACAAACATCGCAAAGCTTTTATTTGGTGTTTCAATCAGGGCTGGCAAAGTCGCTACAATGAGCATAGAACTAATGGCAGAAATTCCAATACTTGCTAAAGCAATTTTAAGCCATGTTGCACCACGTTGTTGTTTATTTTGTTGGCTTTTTTGAATTAAAAAAAATGGACCGAAACGTGAGGCAAAATTTGCAATACCAACGACAATTCCTACTAAAATAATTTCAAGATTCATTTGTTTCTCCTGAAGTGTTGGTAGGAATATCATCATGTTGTTTTAAAACATAATGTTTGAAAATTCCTGCAAGTATTCCTGATAATATTCCAATGAAAATAGCTGCGGATAAATTGATGAAATAGCATGAAATAGCAGCAACAATCAAAGAAATACAGACAACAAAAGTATGCTTTTTCTCAAAAGCTGCCAATAAAAAACTTAAAAATAAGGCAGGCAATAAAAAGTCGAGCGCAGCTTGTAAAAACTGAGGTAAATGCGCAACTTGGTCAGAGAATAGCCCTCCTAAAAAAGAACCTAAAGCCCATGACAGCCAGCTAAATAAACTTAAGCCTAACATCCAAGACTCAGACCATTCTTGACGTCTTTGTGAAAGTTTAATCATACCCGCAGCAAAAACTTCGTCAGTTAAACCCCAAGACCAAATGGCTGTTTTTTTAAGATTTAAACGATCTTGAATGAGGTTTTGTAATGCAGGTCCATAAAGAATGTGGCGTATATCAAGTGCGATCACAGTCAGTGCTGTCATCCAAATTGAAGTTCCACTACCAAGTAATGCAACGACTAAAAATTGACTGGCACCTGCATACATAGAGCATGATAAAAACAAAGCTTCCCATGCGGTAAATCCAAACTGAGTTGCAGAGACACCAAAAGCAAAGGAAACGGGTAAATATGTAAAAATAATCGCTTGACTATCTTTAGCACCTTGCCAAAATCCAGCAGGCTTGACGATAGAGCTTGTGTGTTGAGACACGTAACACCTAATTGGGAGTAAAACAAAAGGTAAAATCAAGATTGTGTATTGTACTCGAATTTACTAGCATAGTGCTCAATTGTTTAATTTGGCGATTTACTATGTTGTTGGTGAAATTTCCTGCGTTGATGAAGTCAAACTTAATTATCCTCAGTCTTGTTATTTTGCAAGGTTGTGGTCAATCATCTTCAGACGCTGAACCAAAAGCACCAATTCAGCCTGCACCAAAACTGACAAATGATGCAACTGTATATGCAAATGAAGCATGGAAGTTAATAAATGAAGTAGAACCTTTTGTTTATCGTAAACAATTGAATTTAATAGAGGAAAAGGTTAGAAAACCAGTGCGTAAACTCAGTACGGATTGGCGTATCAATGTTAAAATGACAGATTCTGTGACAGAAGGAAAATATGCTTTATGTCGTAAATCTTTAACAAGTTTAGATAGCTTTGCTCGTGCAACTTTAGAAAGAGATCATAATTTAATACAGAAAAAAACAGACTATGAACGTGATAAGGCACAGTGTAAAGATGCAATTGATAATCCAAGTTTAGGAAATACCAAAGCAAATACTAATTTATTTTAAATAGATGAAAATTATTTTAATCTTTTATTTTTAGAACAAAAAAATAAATGAATTGAGTCAAAAATGCACTGTAAAGTGCATTTTTTAATTGTAGAAAGAGTTTATTTTTTAAGCATTAAAATGGGGTCTTCAATATCATAACCTGTTTCAAACGGAATGCCTCGATATTGTACTGTGATCAACATTTTATCTTGTTTAGGAATAATAAATTGCTGTTTAACTTTTAATTTGGAGTTATAGGCAATAGCTTTTTCTATATTACTTTGAAATGAAGGATTGGAAACACGATATGTATAGGTGGTTTGTGCTTGGGTTTGTTGAGCATCATACCACGTTGGGACTTGTTTTATATTTTTCTGAAGATAAGAAATATGATTTTCGACTTTTACAGACCTTAAAGGTTGTAAACGTTTTTGAATTTTATTGAGTTCTTGATTGAATTTAGTATCTTCTTGATCATAATCAATTTTTTTTGTTTTAGGGTTGATGTATAAAGAGTTAACCTGAATGATTTTATTGGGGTTTTTATTGTTTTTAAATTGATAATAATAGAGCTGTGGCAGTCGACCACGTTCATCCTCAAAATGTCGAAGTAAATAAACTTTTTGATCTTTGGCATCATAACCTAAAACTTCGATACTTTGTGGTCCACCAACTGTTGCAAAAACAGGTGTAGCGATACTTAAGCTCATATATAACAAAACGTTTTTAATCTTTAACATTTTATGCTTCTCAAAGTTTGATCATACATATTTTGAGATTTAATCTTAGGGAAATGATAGAGATTCTGTATAGATATTTTGTCATTATTTTTATTTTGATCGGCTTTTAAAAATAAATGTGTATTTAGCGATTTTTCATTTGTATAAATAAAATAAAAGAGGAATATATCCTCTTTTATTTTTGTAAATGTTTAAATAATATTAAAACTTTTCAGCAGAAGCTAAATTCCACATTCTAAAATAAAAATTTTCGTCATCTTTATTTTCACAAGAAAGTAATTCACCATTTTTCATCCAAAAATGTAATTGAGCATAGTTTTTGATTTCACGGTCATTAATGCGCTGTGCTAAATGATGCGCTTTAATTTCTGATGGATGT
Organism: Acinetobacter sp. R933-2; assembly: GCF_030325485.1. Classification (NCBI taxonomy): domain Bacteria; kingdom Pseudomonadati; phylum Pseudomonadota; class Gammaproteobacteria; order Moraxellales; family Moraxellaceae; genus Acinetobacter; species Acinetobacter sp. R933-2. The sequence goes on along the minus strand of NZ_JACAIJ010000012.1, from coordinate 95,611 downwards.
TGTAGACCTGCTGCGGCGATCATTTCTGCAAGTGCTTTTAAAGTGTTTTGCTGAAAATGATAAACTCGTTCAGATTTTGTTGGTACATCTAGCGCTTTTTGACGTTCTTTATCTTGAGTTGCAACGCCAACAGGGCATTGGTTGGTATGACAGCTCTGCGCTTGAATACAACCCACAGCAAACATGAAACCACGAGCGGAGTTGACCCAGTCTGCACCCATCGCCATAGTGCTAGCAATATCAAAAGCACTGATGATTTTGCCACTTGCACCCACTTTCACTTGGTCGCGTAGTCCCGCACCAACTAAGGTATTATGCACAAAAAGTAAACCTTCACGCAGTGGTGTACCCATATGATCAATCAGTTCAATGGGAGCTGCGCCAGTGCCACCTTCTGAGCCATCAACGACGATAAAATCGGGCACAATTTTAGTGGCTAACATGGCTTTGACAATACCCATAAATTGCCAAGGTTGTCCTATACATAGTTTAAAACCAACAGGTTTTCCACCAGATAATTCGCGTAGTTTTTGAATGAAATGCATCATTTCGATAGGGGTGCTAAATGCAGAATGTGCAGCAGGTGATACACAATCTCGATCACGTGGAACGCCACGAATTTGAGCAATTTCTTCACTGATTTTATCTTTAGGTAAAATACCACCATGCCCCGGTTTAGCACCTTGTGAAAGTTTGATTTCAATCATTTTAATCGCAGGATTTGAAGCTTGTGATTGAAATTTTTCAGGATCAAATTTTCCATCTAAAGTTCGACAACCAAAATATCCACTGCCGAGTTCCCAGACAATATCTCCTCCATTTTCAAGGTGATAAGGGCTAAGACTACCTTCACCAGTATCATGGTAGAACTTGCCCAGTTGCGCACCTTTATTAAGTGCCCGAATGGCATTTGCACTTAAGCTACCAAAACTCATGGCTGAAATATTCATGATTGAAGCGCTATAAGGTTGCGTACATTGTTGATTTCCAATCGCGATTCGGAAGTTATTATGGTCAGCTGGTACGCAAGGTGTTAATGAATGCGTCAGGAAGCGATAATCATCTTGGTATACATTGATAATAGAACCAAAGGGTTTATCCGCATTTTCATTTTTAGCGCGTTGATAGACCAAACTACGCTGCGAGCGTGAAAAAGGTAGCGCATCTTCATCAGATTCAATGAAATATTGACGAATTTCAGGACGGAAACTTTCAAAGACAAAACGAAAGTGCCCCATAATTGGATAGTTTTTTAAGATGGCATGTTTTGTTTGAATAATGTCATAAACACCAACCAAACTGAGTGCAATACTGATCACCCATGCGATATTAAGGACAGTGTCTGAAAAAAAATAGTAAATAAAATGTGATTCATGCAGGAAAATGACCCAAGTCAAATACACTGCGATAAATAAACAAAGAAACCAAACGGAATATCGTGAAAAAAATGTATTTAAAAACTTAGTTCTGATTGCTTGAGCAGGGCTTGCCATATGAATAGTTTGTCCAACTTAATATTTATAGTGCTAAGTTGCCAATTTTATAACGTTTTCTCAAGTGTTGAATTGTTAGAAATAAGAAAGATTCTATTTTAAATTTTAGAGATTTTACCATAATACAGATGAAGTCAAAGCATAGTGCAACACTTTGACTTCTTTGAAGATAGAATTATTGTTCTGTTGGAACAAGCATTAAAATCGACTCATTTAACAGCATCACGATATCTTCCAAAATTTCGTCATCCGCCAAATCAAGATTGAGCTCAACACTTTGACCATCTGCAATTTGCTGTAAAAGTGGTGTAAATGCTTCAGAAATACAAATACCTTCACCATTTGCCCAAAATAACACTTGTTCATCTTGATCTGAGTAAAGTAAGCGTGAAGCAGGCTCAAGTTGGATCAAATAACCTTGCTCAAGAACTTCTTCCAGATCACCTGTACCCAATGTTTCCGCTTCAGGAATATTTTCAGGATATTTGGATTCAGACATTAAACTCATAATGGCATCATCCAAAACCATTGAGTTTTGTAATTGTTTAAAAATTTCTGCTTTTAAATAAGCCAGTTCATTTTCAGTGACTTCACCTGCACGTGAAACTTGGTCACGAATAATATCAATGAGTGGATTTTTTAATGCAGTATTTTCAGAAAATTTATCACAAACCCGATCCATCATGTCAGGGACATTTGGCATGCGGAAACCAAAGGAATAGGTCAGGCAATCGTCTTCAGCAACACCATAATGTGACAAACCCGGGGGTACATAGAGTAAATCGCCAGGCGCCAACACTTCATCAAAATGAACCTCCATTTCAGGCAGGAGTTTTAAGGGCTGTCCTTCAATAAATGCTGAATCAGCATCACACATTTGCCCCAATTGCCAACGACGATGCCCAAAACCTTGTACTAAAAATACATCATAAAAATCAAAGTGCTGACCTACAGAACCACCTTTAGGTGCGTATGACACCATAATGTCATCACGTCGCCATTGTGGAATGAATGGAAATTTTTTCCAAAGCTCAGCCAAATCAAAAGAGTAATGGTCAATCGCCTGAACGAGTAAAGTCCAAAGCTTGGGCATTTTTTGGAAATCACCTTTGATGAGCGGTGAGTTTTTCACAGTCCATTGATTTGGATCTTTGTCTTTTTGTTTGATTAAACGTGCAGTGACATTTTCATCCAATGCCAGTTCCATGACATCATCAGGCACTAAAATCTCAGCAATTTCAGGAAGAGCATTACGCACTAATAATGGTTTTTTTTGCCAATATTCTGAGAGAAACTGTTCAGCGGTGATTCCGCCCAATACGTCTAATGGTTGTGACATGTAAATAGCCTAAGCAAATTTGGATCAATATTGGAGGTATTGTCTTATGAGATGTGATGAGGCGCAAGTGTTAGACCACAAATCTCCGAGTCAAATTACTCAGGCTGTTTTAAATGATGTGTAGTCGATCAGCGCTGTTTAAGAAAGCATGCTACTTGCGGCACTTTTAATTTGAGCAGTGTTTTAAAAAGTATACTGATTTTATTTTAAACTCTCATCAAATATGATGAAAATTTGAAAACACAGTAAATTTTAAGAAAATACTATCCACTATTTTCTTAATAACTGATGTTACGCAGTAACTCTAAAATTAAACTTTGGAGCTAGAAAAATGTGGATACGCGAAAACGTCATCCGCAACGTGTTTGAGGCAGGACTACTTTGGATAGAAATGTTTCTGCGATGTATTTATCAATTTGCGGTGGTCGACGAGTTTTGCGGTGAGGATCCTCAAAATATATTTTGAGTCTGCAAGATGGTTTTCTTGCAAAGCTTCGCTTTTCATTTTGCCGAATGAGAAACATCGTTTCGTAAGAGTAGGTCAAGCTGAAGGCTAATCCCAAATTTCAACTTTAGATGTAAGATCCCGTCGTGTAAATTTAGCTTTTGCTTTTTTCAGCTATTTAATTTAAATCCAATGCGTAACATCAGTTAATAATTTTAGCCAGCATATAATTTAGAACACCTCTTTTTTATTCAAATGATCATTTGAGATTGAAACTTCAGGGAAGAGAAATCCCCAAAGTTCTTAAAATTTGACACAACTGAATCATCGGCATACCCATCAAAGTAGTTTGATCTTGCCCAATCATTTGTTCAAATAACGAAATGCCTAAACTTTCACATTTGAAACTGCCTGCACAATATAACGGCTGATCTATTTCGATGTAGCGTTGAATTTCTTCAAGACTTAAATCACGAAATTTCACATGATAATGTTCAACCAAAGTCTGTTCAAAACCAGAAGCCAAATGTTGCACACTCAATGCCGTACTGAAATAAACATTTTTGCCTGAATTTTCTTGAAGTTGTTGAATGGCTTTTTCGACAGTTAAAGGTTTGCCAATAAAGTCCTGAGGTGCATGTTCACGCCATGCCACCTGATCGGAACCAATCACAATGGCTTGAGGATGAAGCTGTGCAATAACTTGGGCTTTTTCAAATGCTAGACGTTGAGCTAAATCATCGGCATGCATTTCACCACGCGGGGATTCATCAATTTCAGGTGCGATACAACGATAATCGAGTCGCAAACGATTCATTAAATCTTGTCGTGTTTGACTCGATGATGCCAAAATAATGTCAGGTAAATTTGCAATTAAATTAGACATAATCTTTTAAACCGAATATTCCATTAACACATCTAAGGGAACATAAGAGAGTACTGCCTGATGACAAGCCTCTGCTTTTACACGTGGCGCTTGCCCATCTTGATAGGCTTGAACCCAACGTGTTACACAGATACACCAAAAATCACCTGGTTGTAAGCCAGGGAAACCATGCTCAGGAAGAGGGGTAATAAGATCATTTCCTGTACGTTGAGAATAACTTAGAAATTCAGACGTCATTTCCGCACAGACGGTATGCTGCCCCAAATCACTGGGCGCAGTATGACAAAAACCATTACGAAAATAACCTGTAATTGGAGAAAAACAACAACTTGCCAAAGGGTGACCAAAGACATTTAAACCGTTAATTTTTGGATCAGGATGAAAAGACATAAGCACATAAAGATTTGAAGTTTGCTCTATAATAATCAAATCTCAACATTTCTACAGCTTTTCTACAAAAGTCGCTAACCTTTTTTGGTGTAATCATTTAGAATCAACGCGATTTTTTATATCTAAAAGAGAGCTATACATGAATTTTCAGCGTATGACTGACCTTGATTTAACGGGCAAACGTGTTCTGATTCGTGAAGATTTAAACGTTCCTGTGAAAAATGGTGTAATTACAAGTGATGCACGTTTACGTGCTGCATTACCAACCATCAAACTGGCACTTAAAAAAGGTGCAGCGGTCATGGTTTATTCTCACCTCGGTCGTCCTGTTGAAGGTGAAGCGAAAGCAGAACAATCATTGGCTCCTGTTGCGGCGTATTTGACGGAAGCTTTGGGTCAAAACGTAAAATTGATGACTGAATATTTAGATGGTGTTGAAGTTGCCGCAGGTCAAGTGGTATTACTTGAAAACTGTCGTTTCAACGTGGGTGAAAAGAAAAATAATCCTGATCTTGCTGCAAAATATGCAGCACTTTGCGATGTATTCGTGATGGATGCATTTGGTACAGCACACCGTGCAGAAGCATCAACTGAAGGTGTTGCACGTCTGGCAAAAGTTGCAGCCGCAGGTCCATTACTTGCTGCTGAATTGGATGCATTAGGTCGTGCATTACAAACCCCTGAAAAACCAATGGTGGCAATTGTTGCAGGATCTAAAGTTTCGACTAAACTTGATGTATTGACTTCACTTTCTGATATTTGTGATCAAATCATTGTGGGTGGGGGTATTGCCAATACTTTCCTTGCTGCTGCGGGCTTCAACGTTGGTAAATCATTATGTGAAAATGATTTGATCGACACTGCAAAAGCGATTGCTGCCAAAGTTTCTGTACCACTTCCTACAGATGTTGTTGTTGCTGATGCGTCAGAAATCAATTTTGACGATTTCTTAGGTTCGCTTGCTGCTGCAAAAGCTGTAGTGAAAAAAGTTGAAGATGTTGCAGACAATGACATGATTTTGGATGTCGGTCCTGAAACTGCAAAAGCCTTTGCTGAAATCTTAAAAACATCAAAAACCATTCTTTGGAATGGCCCTGTAGGTGTATTTGAAGTGGATCAATTCGGTGAAGGTACTAAAGCACTTTCATTGGCGATTGCTGAATCGGCTGGTTTCTCGATTGCAGGCGGTGGTGATACTTTGGCTGCGATTGATAAATATGAAGTTGCAGACAAAATTGGTTATATCTCGACTGGCGGTGGTGCATTCCTTGAGTTTGTAGAAGGTAAAACACTACCTGCAGTTGCGGTACTGCTTGAACGTGCATAATGTAAAGCATTCGCTTTAAAATAAAAAAGACCGACTTAGATCGGTCTTTTTTATGGGTTAAATAAAAAAAGAATATATCCAATGATCAATTGTACGACATCATTTGTCGTTTAAATGAGATGTTGTACTTGTAGATAAAAATAAATATGTTATTTATATTTCATGGACTTAATGATAATAAATAGGATGTTAAATATAAAATGGAGCAGCTCAATCCCTCAGATTTAAAAGCGATTTTACATTCTAAACGTGCCAATCTCTATTACCTTGAACATGCCCGTGTCATGCAAAAAGATGGTCGGGTACTGTATCTGACAGAAGCTAAAAATGAAAACCAGTATTGGAATATCCCCATTGCCAATACCACAGTGATTATGCTCGGTACAGGAACCTCGATTACTCAAGCTGCGATGCGGATGCTTGCAAGTGCAGGCGTTTTGGTGGGCTTTACAGGCGGTGGCGGAACGCCTTTATTTATGGGCTGTGAAATAGAATGGATGACACCTCAGAGTGAGTATAGACCTACGGAATATATGCAAGGATGGATGCAATTCTGGTTTGATGATGCAAAACGTCTTGAGGTCGCAAAACAGTTCCAATTGGCAAGAATTGAATTTATCAAAAAAGTTTGGTCTAAAGATCGTGATTTAAAAGAATATGCTTTTCATATAGATGACTTGGATATTCAAATGGCACTCAATGGTTTTAGCAATAAAATTCCACAGATGACAAAAGTAGGTGATTTACTGCTTGCTGAGGCTGCAACCACCAAACAGCTTTATAAAATTGCTGCTACACGCACAGGATTAAAAGATTTTAGTCGTAATCCTGAGCAAGGCGATTTAGCAAATGATTTTCTCAATCATGGCAATTATTTGGCTTACGGATTGGCTGCAACCACGCTTTGGGTTTTGGGGATTCCGCATGGCTTTGCGGTGATGCACGGTAAAACCCGCCGTGGGGCTTTGGTGTTTGATATTGCCGATTTGATTAAGGATGCTGTGGTTTTGCCTTATGCCTTTATTTGTGCAAAAGAAAGGATGAAGGAACAGGAATTTAGACAGCAGTTATTGCAGAAATTTACAGAGCATAAATGCTTGGATGAAATGTTTGATCAAGTGAAATTGCAAGCTTGCAAAAATCACGATGAGCATGGTGAAGCGCTATGATTGTGACATTCATTTCCCAATGTGAAAAGAAAGCCATTCCACGGACACGCCGTGTCTTGGATGCTTTCGCAGATCGAATTGGTGATAACACCTGGCAAACCGTGATTACCGAAGATGGTTTGATTGCGGTGAAAAAGTTACTGCGTAAAACGGTGACTAAAAGTACAGCGGTGAGTTGTCATTGGATTCGAGGTAGGCGACGTAGCGAGTTGCTTTGGATTGTGGGGAATCGGAATAAGTTTAATTCTGAGGGAATTGTTCCTGTAAACAGTACAAAGAAAAAGCTGGATCAGAACAAGTGGGAAAATGACTGGCATTATTTACCTTTAATCAAAGCCTTGGTTGCTGTTTCAGCTTTATTACATGATTGGGGCAAAGCAACTGTTTTATTTCAGCAAAAATTATTGAGTAAAGAGCATCAATTTAAAGGTGACCCAATCAGACATGAATGGATTTCATGTTTATTACTCAATGCTTTGGTGCAGTCATCTGGAAATATAGAAACAGATAAGGCATGGCTAAAATTGCTCACTGAACAAAGTTGGGATGAAAATATATTAAAGCAAACCATTAGTAAAAATTTAGATCAAACAAGAGTTTTAGAATATTTGCCACCGTTAGCACAGTTAGTGGCATGGTTGATTGTTTCACATCATCGTCTACCCAATATTAAAGATGATAAAACATTAAAAAGTTACACCAGTGAACCTGCGACAAGTTTAGATGAATTGTTTGAACTTATTGAAGTGGATTGGGGTTATCAAAATAAGTTTGAAGAAAAAGAATATCAACAACGCTTAAAATTGTGTTTTGAATTTGAGCAAGGCTTATTGAGCAAGTCATTAAGATGGACAAAGGAAATTAAGAAATGGTCCGCACGTTTACAACAGCAGTCTGAGCATCTTTCTCAAATCATTGCAGATGGCAGTTGGCGTGTTATTTTGCATCATACACGTTTATGTTTAATGCTGGGTGATCATTATTATTCCTCCTGTAATGCAGATAAAAATTGGAAAACAGATTTAACTTTAAGAGCTAATACAGACTCAAAAACCAAAAAGCCAAAACAATATTTAGATGAGCATTTGGTTCATGTCAGTGATACTGCCATGCGTGTGGCGCAGTCTTTAAGTCGATTGGCTGATGATATGGAACCTGCTTATGATATTGCAAAATTAAAAAAGAAAAGCCCTGTAGGTTTTGAATGGCAAGATCAAGCAGTTAAAGGCATTCAAAATTTTATTCAAAAAAATGAAAGTGCAACTGAACAAGGCTGGTTTATTGTCAATATGGCAAGCACGGGCAAGGGAAAAACGATTACCAATGCGAAAATTATGCAAGCCTTATCCAAAGATCAATCCTTGCGTTATGTATTGGCATTGGGTTTACGGACGCTGACCTTGCAAACAGGTGACTCATATCGCAATGATATTGGTTTAAGCAATGATGAACTTGCAGTATTGATTGGTTCTAAAGCAGTACAGGAACTTCATCATAAAAATAATGCGAAACAGCAAGAAGTAGAGACAGATATAGAGGAAATTGGTTCTGAGTCATTAGAAGAATTATTGGGAAATGAATTGGATTATGAGTCCATGCCACAAGCTGATTTTATGAATGCCTTATTTCCTGAAAATCAGGCAGAGCGTAATAAAGCATTTTTATATAAACCTGTTTTAGCTTGTACGATAGACCATATTATTTCTGCAACCGAAACCAAGCGAGGTGGAAAATATATTTTACCAAGTTTGAGGTTGTCTTCTTCTGATTTAGTCATTGATGAAGTCGACGATTTTGGTGGTCAGGACTTGATTGCAATTGCACGGTTGGTACATTTGGCAGGCATGTTAGGGCGAAAAGTGATGATTTCGTCTGCAACCATTCCACCTGCATTGGCTGAAGGTTTTTTTAATGCTTATCAACAGGGTTGGATGCTTTACAGCGCTTTTAAAAAGTTAAAACAGCGCAATGTCGTTTCAATGTGGGTGGATGAGTTTAAAACTCAAATTCAATCTATTGAAGTTAAAGATCAAGCTCAGATTATTCCGAGCTATCAAAATGCACATGATAAATTTGTAAAAATTCGAGCGAATGAGCTTACACAGCAAATCATTAAACATAAGGCTTATATTATTGAATGTGAAGATTTAGTTGCGACAAAACCTGTAGATCGCTTGGATGAAAGTCTACAAAATCAATATTTTGAAAGAATTCGACAAAACATTGAGCATCTACATCAAGATCACCATACAGTCGATATTAAAACAGGGAAGAAAGTTTCTTTCGGTGTGATTCGGGTAGCAAATATTCCACCTTGTGTCGGCTTAACACGTTATTTACTTAATGCTGAATGGTCTGAAAATGTTTCCCCACGAGTGATGGCATATCATAGTCGTCAGGTTTTGCTTTTGCGTAGTGAGCAAGAAAGACATTTAGATGAAGTGTTGAAACGTAAAGAAAAACAAGGTGAGCAACCCAAATCATTTTCAAATGAAGCCATTAGAGCGCATTTAGATTCAACCGATGATGAGCATGTCATTTTTATTTTAGTTGCAACGCCTGTGGAAGAGGTTGGGCGAGATCATGACTTTGATTGGGCAATTGTAGAGCCATCTTCGTATCGGTCAATTATTCAGTTGGCAGGTCGTGTTTTAAGACATCGAAAATTATCACAAGATATCGAAAAGCCAAATATTGCACTGTTGCAATACAATTTAAGGGGCTTAAAAAATGCCAAAGTGGCTTTTGAAAAGCCTGGTTTTGAAGTCAACTCTGATAAAGGTAATTTTAGATTAGAAAGTAAAGATTTAAAGCAATTGCTGGATCAGAATATTTTAGAGGTTGGGATAAATGCGATTCCACGTATTCAGGCTAATCAGCCTTTGCAACCGACAAAAAAGCTGGCTGATTTAGAACATGCTGTTATGGCTGATGCGCTTACGTCCTATACTAAAAAAGGTGCAAAGCCATTAAATGCGTGGTTAACGCAATATTGGTTTTTGACAGCATTGCCACAACGTTTTAATCCGTTTCGACAGAGTTCACCAAATATTCAGTTATTTGTGACATGGCAAAACGGCAAGCTTGTGTTTTGTGAAAAAAATGATTTTGGCGAATATATTGCACGTGATGGTTTTTATAACATCACATTTGTTGAATTGAATGAACTTGAAAAGCAAAGACTTTGGCTGAATCGTAATTATTACGACATATTATGTCGTATGGCAGTTGAAAAACCTTCAGAAAATGAAGATATTGAAGGAAATATAGAAAAACTGTCAAAGCGTTATGGGGAAATAATGTTGCCTGAATATGATGAGGATAAAAAACTGATTTATTCGGAACAATTTGGCTTAGTGGTTTTAGATAAATAATTGAGGAATTAGAAGAATGAATAAGGGGAAAGCATGACTGCAAATATTCATAATTTTTTAAATGAACGAAAAGAGTTATGGCTAAAAGATCGTTTAAAGAAAGCCAAGAATGATGCTGAAATTTCTGAATTGCAACAACAGGCGAATAGTAAATTCAGTTTGCAGGAATGGTTGCCTGATGCGGCAAAGCGAGTTTCTCAACTTTCAATGGTCAGCCATCCGAGTAAATTTAGCCATCCAAGTGCGAGGACTTCAAGTGTTATTGCCCAAGTAAAACATGCTGTAGATGGTTATTTACGTAGTGGTAATGTCACTTATCCATTGGATGTATTTGGCAATGCAGCTGCTATGGATGTTTATAAATTTTTATCGCTTGATTTAACTGATCAATATACGGTACTTGATGGCTTTGAGCAACAAGATCAACTACTTAAAACGATGATTCAGCAAGAATCCTTAGATTTTGATGCATTACGTCAGGCATTTTTGGTGATTAAAAATGGTGATAATTCTAATAAAACAGATCACCTGATCAAGCAAGTATATTTTCCTGTCGAGCAGGGTAAATATCATTTGCTATCGCTATTAACACCATCTGGTTTGATGACAAAATTAAAACAGAATATTGATGCAATGCGTTTTTCTGATGAAACTAAACAAGCAAAAGAAAATCGTAAAAAAAATGAGCATGACGCATATGGCTTTTCAGATATTTATGATCTGACAGTAACAGCATATGGTGGAACTCAACCGCAAAATGTCAGTGTCTTAAATAGCCAAAATGCGGGCAGAGCGTATTTATTGGCAAGTTATCCACCAATTTTAGAAAAACGCTCAATACGATTACCAAAAACAGACTTTTTTGCACAGTGTTTATATCGAAAGAATTTTCAGGAAAGTTTTGTTCAATTACACAAATTCATGCAGTTAGATCTAAACAATATTGATATTCGTACTGCCATTAGAAACATTATCCAATATGTGATTGATCAGGTGTTATTTAAAGCATTAACAATCCGTGAATATTATGATGCAGGTTGGTCAAATCAAGACTATTACACAGGTTTGCCCAAAATACAGCGTGTCTGGTTAGATCAAATATATTCGAAACAACGTGAAGACAATGATGATTGGCGAAACGATGTGAGCCGAGAGATCGCTCGATGGATTCTACTTAATTATGAAAAAGTCATTAATGATGCATTTATATTGGGTACAGGTGAATTAATTGATGTTAAACAGCGTGTAGAAAAATCACTACAACAAGCACAGGAGTTTTTCTAATGCGCCATTTTTTATTGATTCCGCATATTAAAATCCATAATGCCAATGCAATGAGTAGCCCCTACACCATTGGATTTCCTGCAATGACCGCTTGGTTGGGTGCGGTACATGCGATTCAACGTAAATTAAATGCCCAAAATTGTGATGTTGAGTTGAGCAAAGTTGCGATCAGTTGTCATGAGTTTGATTTGCAAACCTATAAAGGGCGAGGGGATTTTGTACATTCTATTGTAGGTACAGCAAATCCTTTAGATAAAGATGGAAACCGCCCTGCATTTATTGAAGAAGCGCGTTGTCATTTAGAAGTTTCTCTTTTAATAGAAGTTGATCATTTAACTCGAAAGAAAAGAGAAGTTCTTTTAGAACAAATTCAATCTCTTGTAAGCAGTATGAAATTTGCAAGTGGTGATGTTCTGGCTGTCAGAAATTGTGAAATTCTTGACTTTGATGATGAAGAACAAATCGACAAGGAACTACATCCAATTTTAAATAAATTGATGCTTGGGCATGTTTTGATCGAACGCCGTGATCTCGTCATTGACAGTATGAACGAAGGTAAAGATGCTTTAGATGCAGTGTTGGATTATTTAAAAGTAACACATAGTTCAGTGGTTGATGATACAGACAAAGTAACTTGGTCATCTAAACGTAAAGCACAAGGCTGGTTGGTTCCAATTGCTGTTGGTTTTCAGGGCATCTCTGAATTAGGTCAAGCTAAAAATCAAAGAGATATGGATACACCACACCGTTTTGCGGAAAGTGTACTTACACTTGGTGAATTCAAAATGCCGTACCGTATAGAAAGTATTGATCAACTGTTATGGCAATATCATGTTGATCTGGAAAATAATTTATATCTTTGCCAAAACTTTAAAACAAACTAACTTAATATTGAAAGGGAATAAAACTCATGGCTAAAAATGACAAAGCAGTTGCAAGTGTATTGGCATTTGAAAAGAAGCTGGTTCCATCAGATGGATATTTTTATGGAACAAGTTGGGAAAACAGAACTGAGCAAACCGCGTTAAAGCTCATCGAAAAATCAGTACGAGGCACAATTTCAAATCGTTTAAAACCCGCAGTTGCAGGCGACCCATTAAAGCTGAATGCTGAGGTTGAAAAAGCAAATTTACAAACAGTCGATGCATGCGCATTGGCAGAAAATCAAGACACTTTGAAAGTTGCATTTACATTGAAAGTTTTGGGTGGAATAGAAAATCCATCTGCTTGTAATAATGAAACTTTTTTAGATTCTTACCAAATTGTTGCTAAAAACTATATTGAAAAATATGGTTTTACTGAGCTTGCAAAGCGTTATGCCTTAAACATTGCCAATGCTCGCTTTTTATGGCGTAACAGAGTAGGTGCTGAAAAAGTTGAAGTGATTGTGCAGATCAATGATCAGGAAGCAGTTAGCTTTAATGCATTAGATTATTCATTACATCAGTTTGAAAAAGTGGATGTCAAAATTCAAAGTTTAGCAGATCAAATTGCACAAGCTTTAAAAGGTGAAATTCCTTATTTATTGATCAAGGTTGAAGCCTATGCTTTAGTCGGTAAAGCACAAGAGGTTTATCCAAGTGAAGAATTGGTACTGGATAAAGGTAAGGGGACAAAGAGTAAAATTCTGTACCATGTCAATGATGTAGCTGCGATGCATTCACAAAAAGTTGGCAATGCTTTACGTACAATTGATACTTGGTATCCTGAATTTGACAATAAAAATACCGCGATTGCGATAGAACCTTATGGTGCTGTGACGAATTTAGGAAAGGCTTACCGAACACCTAAAGATAAAAAAGACTTTTTTACTTTATTTGATAAATATGCTTTAGGTGAAACTTTGGAAAATGCTGAACAGGAACATTATGTGATGGCTGTTTTAGTACGTGGTGGTGTATTTGGTCAAAGTGGAAAGGATGCCTGAATATGAAATTTTATCAGGAAATCACCTTGATTGATCAAGCTGAGATTTCCCCGTATTTTATTTGGTCAAAACTATTTACGCAGTTGCATATTGCATTAGCTGAAATAAAAGATGTGAATGAAAAAGTGAATATTGGTGTGTCTTTTCCACAGTATATTTTTGAAGAAAAAACAGAAAGTCAAAAAGCAAAAGTAAATTTAGGAAAAAAATTACGCCTTTTTGCTGAATCTGAAAATGATTTAAAGCAACTTGATTTTCAAAAATGGCTGGATCGACTCACTGATTATGTACATATTACTTCAATTCGTGAAGTACCTAAAACAGTGTCTGGCTATGCTATATATAAGCGAAAACAAGTTAAAACCAATGCACAACGTTTGGCTCGGCATCGGGTAAAACGTGGCGATATTGGTTTTGATGAAGCTTTGGCTCGTTATAGCAATGTTGTGACAACAACAGATTTGCCTTATATCCAAATGTTAAGTTTGAGTACTTCTGACGAACAGGATAAAAATCGATTTAAGTTGTTTATTGAAAAGCAATCTGCTGAAAAATCTGAAACTCAGGTTTTTAGCACTTATGGTTTAAGTTCGGTGTCATCTGTACCCGAATTTTAACCCAATATTTTATCACTCTTTAACAGTTTAATAAAATCAATAAGTTATGATAGTAGTTTAAAACTTGGGTCTTTTATGGATTTTAAGGGTTAAACTACTGTTATAGCTTTATTTTTTGTTGTAAAATTACAGTTCACTGCCATGTAGGCAGCTTAGAAACAAAAAATGATTCAATGAGTGTCGAGCTAATTGTTCACTGCCATGTAGGCAGCTTAGAAATGACTATACAATAACAGCTCAATTACAAAAGGGTTCACTGCCATGTAGGCAGCTTAGAAAATGAATATAAAACTTTTATATTAACGTTTGAAGTTCACTGCCATGTAGGCAGCTTAGAAATATAAATAGTTTTTTAAAAAATGCTTTTGCATGTTCACTGCCATGTAGGCAGCTTAGAAAATAGCAAAAGGATACATAGAATTAACGTCATAGTTCACTGCCATGTAGGCAGCTTAGAAATATTTGTAGGGGTAAATTTTTACCCCTATAAAGTTCACTGCCATGTAGGCAGCTTAGAAAGTAACTTTGAAAAGTAGTTTCGATTAAATATCGTTCACTGCCATGTAGGCAGCTTAGAAATGCTAAAAAAATGTTTATATATGGTCAAGATAGTTCACTGCCATGTAGGCAGCTTAGAAACAAACATTAAAAGTAATTAAAGTAAAAGTTTAGTTCACTGCCATGTAGGCAGCTTAGAAATTATAGCCTAAAAGTGCATAATCTTCACCAATGTTCACTGCCATGTAGGCAGCTTAGAAATATGTCATTTTGAGGGTGAAAATAATACTTATGTTCACTGCCATGTAGGCAGCTTAGAAATTTGACTTTAATACCTTGTGATGCAGCTTCCAGTTCACTGCCATGTAGGCAGCTTAGAAATGAATGTGTGAAATGGTATGACGATTTAAGTAGTTCACTGCCATGTAGGCAGCTTAGAAAAATACAAATTTTGTTGTATCTATTTTATTTTCGTTCACTGCCATGTAGGCAGCTTAGAAACTGCCACAATCGCTGCGGGTGCAACGGCTGACGTTCACTGCCATGTAGGCAGCTTAGAAATGAATGTGTGAAATGGTATGACGATTTAAGTAGTTCACTGCCATGTAGGCAGCTTAGAAACTGTAGATTTAGAGGCTTTAATGTCTGCGCCTGTTCACTGCCATGTAGGCAGCTTAGAAAAACAGCGAGTGATAAAATATTAGGAGGGGTTAAGTTCACTGCCATGTAGGCAGCTTAGAAATTGCTTGTAATACCGCCTTTACCCATACAGTGGTTCACTGCCATGTAGGCAGCTTAGAAATTTGCCCGATGATAAAAAAGAGAAATAAAAAAGTTCACTGCCATGTAGGCAGCTTAGAAATGTGTACCCGCTTTAGCCGTAATGCGTTGTTTGTTCACTGCCATGTAGGCAGCTTAGAAAAACAGACAGCCCAATTAAATACGGTGATAATTGTTCACTGCCATGTAGGCAGCTTAGAAATATTTTTTTTACGCTACCATTAAAATTGTCGTGTTCACTGCCATGTAGGCAGCTTAGAAAATTACCAAGCACTTCGTTCCCTAGCTCAGTATGTTCACTGCCATGTAGGCAGCTTAGAAATGTCCCCACCGACGACGAAATATTAAGTCGTTGTTCACTGCCATGTAGGCAGCTTAGAAAAGCTGCAGACTGTTACAGCCCAAGAACAGAAAGTTCACTGCCATGTAGGCAGCTTAGAAAATTCGCCTATCTGTGACAACATTTTCCACATAGTTCACTGCCATGTAGGCAGCTTAGAAAAAGACTCGGCTTTTCAGGATCGTAAGTATCAGGTTCACTGCCATGTAGGCAGCTTAGAAATTTTTCAGTTATATATTCCCACTCAACAAGGCGTTCACTGCCATGTAGGCAGCTTAGAAAGAGCCAATTAACTTGTAATTCGTTAATCCAATGTTCACTGCCATGTAGGCAGCTTAGAAAATTGCTTGTTGATTTTGTAAAGCTGCTTGTTGGTTCACTGCCATGTAGGCAGCTTAGAAATATCGAGATGAAACAGACTGCAGCACTAAAAGGTTCACTGCCATGTAGGCAGCTTAGAAATTTACCCGAACGAGTAGGCGCAGCCAATAAAAGTTCACTGCCATGTAGGCAGCTTAGAAATCAAGGATCATTGCATACTCGTTTATCTCAATGTTCACTGCCATGTAGGCAGCTTAGAAATAATGATAGTCAATATAGATGCCATAGATGGAGTTCACTGCCATGTAGGCAGCTTAGAAAAAAATTAGATATTGAAGCATCATATAATTTAAGTTCACTGCCATGTAGGCAGCTTAGAAACGAAACAATTAGAACAGCAGAAAACGCACCCAGTTCACTGCCATGTAGGCAGCTTAGAAATAAAGCATTTTTACTGCTTTTGCGATAATTGCGTTCACTGCCATGTAGGCAGCTTAGAAAAAGTTTAGTGGGTGTTCAAAAGTTGATGGGAAGTTCACTGCCATGTAGGCAGCTTAGAAAATTCGCCAACGCAATTAAGGCTTGTTGACCACGTTCACTGCCATGTAGGCAGCTTAGAAAGAAGTCCAAGCCAATAATGACCGTCCAATGTGGTTCACTGCCATGTAGGCAGCTTAGAAAATAACGACTTGATGAAATGACATCATCTTTTAGTTCACTGCCATGTAGGCAGCTTAGAAATGAAAAAAAAGGTTTAGCAGTCACTTCATAACGTTCACTGCCATGTAGGCAGCTTAGAAATAGCTGCGGTGCGGTACGTGGCGCATTGTGCTCGTTCACTGCCATGTAGGCAGCTTAGAAAATCAAATAGTAATGATATGCTCACCAGTTGGAGTTCACTGCCATGTAGGCAGCTTAGAAAATATTTCAAGAGGTGCAGCTATATAAGCACGAGTTCACTGCCATGTAGGCAGCTTAGAAACGACGCCCCTCCAAAGGGAGATACAAAACCAAGTTCACTGCCATGTAGGCAGCTTAGAAATTTATCAAATTCTTTAAATAATTGATCAACAAGTTCACTGCCATGTAGGCAGCTTAGAAATTATACAGTGATTCAGATTTTCAGGAATTCCGGTTCACTGCCATGTAGGCAGCTTAGAAACTAAATCTAAATTAATTGTTGAGATGTTAGAAGTTCACTGCCATGTAGGCAGCTTAGAAATGATGGTAAGCAGACAACACGCATTCGCACAGGTTCACTGCCATGTAGGCAGCTTAGAAATCAAAGCATTTTTACTGCTTTTGCGATAATTGGTTCACTGCCATGTAGGCAGTTAGAAATCCTTATTGAGTCAGAACAACTCACAGCTCAGGGTTCACTGCCATGTAGGCAGCTTAGAAAAAGTTGCAGGATTTTTCTTGAATCGATTTTGTGTTCACTGCCATATAGGCAGCTTAAAAATTATTGATCAGATAGGGGGAGGAAAAATTAGACAAAGTATTAAGAAGAGAGCTGTTTTGCTTGTAAATTAAACTGCATACAAATTTTGAAATAATTTAGTTAAAATGGTTTTGTATACTCATTTGTATACCAAAAAAATACCACTCCATCTGTTTTGGTACACTCCTATACAACTTGAAAAGTTTATAACTTTTTGAAAATACAAGTAAATACAACTCTATGCTCGCTCTGCCAATCCAACACAAACTAGGTGCTTTTTATTTTTTCTATTATTCAATTGTTGGAACATTCATGCCTTATTGGAGCTTATACCTGCAAAATCAGGGTTTTAGCTTTAATGAAATTGGTCTTCTGTCCTCTATTGCAATTATTACTCGTTTTTTTGCTCCATTTATTTGGGGATGGATTGCTGATAAGTCAGGCAAAAGGATGCTATTGGTTAGACTAGCAACATGGATGGAAGCTGTTATTTGGTTACTAATTTTTATTATTCCTAATAACTTTCAGTCTGTTGCATTATTGATGCTTATTTTTAGTTTTTTCCAAAATGCTATTTTAGCTCAATTTGAAGGTGTGACATTATTTTGGTTGGGAGAGCGTAGAGCTGAGCTGTATGGCAAAGTTAGAAAATGGGGATCGGTGGGTTTTATCGTTGGTGTATTTAGTATTGGTGCATTACTCGAAATTGTCACAATTTCAATGTTACCCATCATGTTGTTATGTATAGCATTTACTGCATTTCTGTGGTCTTTTACCATTCATGAGCCAAAACATGCACCACAAGCGCAAAAAAAGTTAGAACCTTTATTGCCTATTTTAAAGCGTCCTATCGTTTGGGCTTTTTTTAGCATCGAATTCGTTATGCTTTTTGCTCAAGCGCCATTTTATAGTTTTTATAGTAATTATTTAAAACAAGCTGGTTTTAGTACAACTGAAATTGGATTTTTATGGTCAGTTGGGGTAATTGCTGAAATCATAATGTTTGCATATGCCACATTTTTTCTTAAGCATTTTTCTTGGCGCATTTTGGTTAGTTTATGTTTGTTAATGACAGGAATTCGTTTTGTATTGGTAGGTACATTTCCTGAAAGTTTTTTGATGCAATTTCTTTCACAAACATTACATGCTTTTAGTTTTGGTTTATTTCATGTATTGGCAATGCGTATTATTTTTCAAAATTTTAGCTTAGGACAACAAGGGCGAGGGCAGGCATTATATAGCACCATGTGGGGACTTGGTGTTGCTAGCGGTAGTATTTTAGCAGGACATTATTGGCAGCAATTTTCTGGAGAATGGATTTTTATTTTTGCAGGATGTATAACGTTATTCGGTTTCATTTTTGTTCATTGGTTACCAAGTAAAGTACAAGAAATATGAAAATATGATTATAAATTAATAGTCTATGATGATATGTGAATTGAGGAATGATTGTTTCTGAATAGATTTTTAATAGACCCAGTATGAAAAACATATACTGGGTCTATGTTTAGAGATAATCAGATTTTAAATCGCTTGATACAAGTCAATTTAAGTCATTAAACTCAGTATAAACATGATTAAAAAATATAAAATTTTTAATCGCTGTCATATTTGTATGAGAACTTTAATGAAGAATTGGCACACCTGTGACTTTTTGAACGTCTTCAAAGTTGATACCTTCTGCAAGTTCGACCAATTTAATCCCTTGTTCGGTGATATCAAAAACACCTAAATCAGAAATAATACGGTCAACCACGCCTTTTCCTGTCAAAGGTAGCTCGCAGTTTTTAACGATTTTAGGCGAACCATCTTTGGCGCAGTGCTCCATTAACACCACAACTTTTTGGACACCTGCAACCAAGTCCATAGCCCCGCCCATACCTTTGACTTTTTTGCCGGGAATCATCCAGTTGGCAAGGTCACCTGTTTCAGAAACTTCCATTGCACCTAAAATTGCAATATTGACTTTGCCACCACGAATCATGGCAAATGATTCTGAACTCGCAAAAAATGCTGCGCCAGAACGTGCCGTGACGGTTTGCTTACCTGCATTGATGAGATCTGCATCCACAGTTTCTTCTGTTGGAAACTCGCCGATACCGAGTAAACCATTTTCAGACTGTAGCCAAACATCCATATTTTCAGGAATATAGTTTGCAACTAGGGTCGGTAAACCAATCCCTAAATTGACATAAAAACCATTTTCAAGTTCTTGTGCAGCACGTTGTGCCATTTCATTGCGTGTCCAAGCCATGACTTCATCCCTCTGATTTTAATGTCAATTGTTCAATACGCTTTTCAGGCTGTGCATTGACAACAATACGATGTACATAGATGCCTGACAGATGCACATAATCTGGATCTAGCTCACCGACTTCAACTAAATGTTCCACTTCAACTACGGTGATTTTTCCTGCGGTGGCACAGTCAGGATTGAAATTACGTGCGGTTTTGCGGAAAATTAAATTACCTGCTTTATCCGCTTTATAGGCTTTGATTAGGGCAATATCCGCAGTGAGTGATTCTTCTAAAATATGATCTTTACCCTTAAAATTACGCACTTCCTTACCTTCGGCAACCAAAGTACCGACACCTGCTTGGGTGTAAAAAGCAGGGATACCTGCACCACCTGCACGTAGTTTTTCTGCCAATGTTCCTTGTGGTGTTAGTTCAACTTCTAATTCACCATTTAAAAACTGACGTTCAAACTCTTTGTTTTCACCGACATAAGAGGCAATCATTTTTTTGATTTGTTTGGTTTCTAACAATAAACCTAGACCAAAACCATCCACACCTGCGTTATTGGAAATACATGTCAGGTCTTTGACACCTGTTGCCTTTAATGCTGAAATTAAAGCTTCAGGCAGACCACATAAACCAAAACCGCCAACGGCTAAAGTTTGTCCATCTTGGACAATGTCTTGTAATGCATCCGTTGCATTTGCATAAACTTTACTAAGCATATTTCACCTTGTTATTACGATCTTATTCCATTAATTTTTCTTGCACTTATGTATGGTTTATATCATGAAGCACATTGGGTTTGCCAATAGGCATTGGCATAGTTTGAAGGATTTTGTCGATTTAAAACTTGGCTGATATTTCGACTTGCTTGCATGAGTGCATCAAGATTGATCCCTGTTTCAAAACCCATTTTCGACAGTAAATAATATAGGTCTTCAGTTGACACATTGCCTGACGCACCTTTGGCATAAGGACAACCCCCTAAACCTGCGATTGAGGAGTCAAAAACTCGAATGCCTTGTTCAAGAGACTGATAAATATTGGCAATTGCCATGCCATAAGTGTTGTGGAAATGTCCTGCAAGCACTTTTGCATCTAATTCAACAAGACAGGCATCCCAGACTTTTTTAACACGATCAGGTGTTGCTGTGCCGATGGTTTCACCTAAGGAAACTTCATAGCAACCCATGTCATACAAACGTTTGCTGACATAAGCTACTTGTTTCGGGTCTATCGCACCTTCATAAGGGCAGTCAACGATACATGATACATAGCCACGAACTTTGACGTTGTTGGCTTTGGCTGCGGCTAAAACATCAGCAAATTTTTCAAAGCTTTCATCAATTGAGCAGTTGATATTTTTACGGGTAAAACTTTCAGAAGCCGCAGTAAAGACAGCAACTTCTTGGCAGCCAACCGCAAGCGCAGCTTCAAAACCTTTAAGATTAGGCGTGAGTAAGCTAAAGCCAATATTAGGATCTTTCGGTAATTCGGCAAAGAGTTGGTCGCTATTTGCCATTTGCGGCACCCATTTTGCTGAGACACAAGAGCCGACTTCAATTGAAGTCAGTCCTGTTTGCATTAAGTCTAAAATTAAGGCTTTACGTTGTTCGAGTGTCAAAGGTGTTTTCTCGTTTTGTAGTCCGTCACGAGGACCGACTTCAACGATTTTCACGAAGTTGTCGTGTGCTAAAGTCATGCAACATTCTCCGTGAGTAATTCAAATTCAACCAATTCATCACCCGCTTTGACTTGATCGCCCGCTTGGAAATAGGCTGCTGCAATCACGCCGTCTTGTGGCGCACGAATGGTATATTCGATTTTCATTGCTTCAAGTGTCAGTAAAATATCATCCTTTTTCACTTGATCTTTCGCAGACACTAAGACTTTGGTAATCACTCCCGGCATCGGTGCTTTTAAATTACTTTCATTGCTTGAGCTGTCTTCATTGCTGATTTTTGGTTGAATATGTTCAAAAATATAATTTTGTGCATTTGAAAATACTGTCAAAGCTTGTTCATTACGACTAAACGCAATTTTTTGCTTTAGACCATTGAGGTCGATGTGTACTGTATTTTCATTGAGTAATTGACCCGAGATTTGTAGTTGTAAATCTTGATATTCCGCAATGAATTGCTCAGCGACGGGGCGGAAATGAATCACAATTTCATGTCCCGCCAAGTTAAATTTGACAGGGTAGCGGTTGGCTTGGTTCAAGCGCCAAATCGATTGATTTTGCCAAACTGGATTATTTGCTGTTTTATTGGCTTTAAATCGGCTTAAAAGCTCGGTAAATGCTGCGGTGATGATGAGATTAGTATCCGCAGTGCGAATATTTTTAAACAAAAATTCATCTTCACGTTGAATCAGATTGGTGTCTAAGTCTGCATTTTTAAATGAATCACAACGGATAATTCGGTCTAAAAATGCAATGTTATTGCCCAAACCTTCAACATGAAAATGCCCAAGTGCATGATGCATTTGGACTAAGGCTTCATCACGATTTTTACCCCATACAATCAGTTTAGAAATCATCGGGTCATAATAAGTCGTGATTTCATCACCTTGCACAATGCCGCTATCAACACGAACATGTTCATTTTGTGCAGGATAATGTAGGTAGCGGATTTTTCCAATCGCAGGTAAGTAACCTTTTTCAGGTTCTTCTGCATAGATTCGTGCTTCAATAGCATGACCGTTAATGCTGAGTTCATGTTGTAATTTGGGTAATGGTTCACCACTAGCAACACGCAGTTGCCACTCAACCAAGTCTTGCCCTGTGATCATTTCAGTAACAGGATGTTCAACTTGAAGACGGGTATTCATTTCCATGAAATAGGCTGTACCATCTTGTTCTACAATGAATTCAACTGTTCCAGCACCAATATAATTTACTGCACTTGCTGCATCTATCGCAGCTTTACGCATCGCTTCCAATTTTTCTTCAGCAATATTTGGTGCAGGGGCTTCTTCAAGTACTTTTTGGTGACGACGTTGTACAGAACAATCACGTTCAAATAAATGCACATAGTTGCCGTGTGAGTCGCCAAAGACTTGCACTTCGACGTGACGCGGATTTACTACATAACGTTCCACTAAAACTTCATCATTACCAAAGCTTGATTTTGCTTCATTTTTACATGAAGACAGTGCATCTAAAAAGTCAGCTTCACGCTCAACCAAACGCATGCCTTTACCACCACCACCTGCACTGGCTTTAATCAAAACAGGGTAGCCAATACCATCGGCTTGTTGTTTTAAAAATGCTGCATCTTGGTTGCTACCATGATAGCCCGGTGTTAAAGGCACACCTGCTTTTTCCATCAAGGCTTTTGAAGTCGCTTTAAGCCCCATTGCCAAAATTGCAGCAACAGGAGGTCCAATAAATACAATATTATTTTTTTCACAGGCAAGCGCAAATTGATCATTTTCTGACAAGAAGCCATAACCGGGATGAATCGCTTGCGCACCTGTATCTAATGCCGCTTGAATGATCCGATCGACTTGTAAATAACTTTGTGAAGCAGGGGATTCACCAATATAAACTGCTTCATCTGCTTGTTTGACATGCTGTGAGTTGGCATCTGCATCTGAATAGACCGCTACCGTTGCAATGCCTAATTTTTTTGCAGTACGAATGACACGGCAAGCAATTTCGCCACGATTGGCAATTAAAATTTTTTCAAACATGGTGTTGTCCTTATTCTGTACTGTTTGTAATCCATTCAGGGCTTTGTTTATTTAAAAACGCCTGTAATCCATTTTTCGCTTCAGCACCCTGACGTACATGTGCGATATGCTGAGCGGTTTGAACGAGTAAATCTTCGGTTAAACTTTCTTGGCTGACCATTTGAATCAGTTGCTTTGAAGCGGCTTGTGCTTGTGGTCCACCCAACAATAACGTGCCTACAATTTCATTTATTTTTTCATCTAAAGTTTCAGGTGTGGTCACTTCATGCACTAAACCAATCGCTTTGCCTTGCTCCGCAGAAATACGTTCAGCGGTGAGGAAATAGCGTGATGCCTGACGTGCGCCAATGGCACGGATCACATAAGGGCTAATGGTAGAGGGTGCTAGACCCAAGCGTACTTCTGAGGTTGCAAATTTTGCATCAGTACTGGCGATACACATATCACAAGCAGAAGCTAAGCCCATGCCACCACCAAACGCGACACCATGCACACGCGCAATGGTTGGCTGTTTTAACGTCGCTAAACTTTGTAGCATTTTTGCCAATTTTAAAGCATCAGCTTCATTTTCTGCCTGAGAAGCTTCACCTGCTTGCTTCATCCAATTCAGATCAGCACCCGCAGAAAAGCTTTTGCCACGACCTGCTAAAACCACTACACGAATGTCATCACGTGTATTTAAATGCTGAAAACATTGGTTTAATTCTTCAATGACTTGGGTATTAAAAGCATTATGCAATTCAGCACGATTGATCCAAACTGTTGCGACTTGCTGCTGTTGTTCGAGTTGTAAATATTGAAAATCCATTTTGCACCCCTTACATGCGGAACACGCCGAACTTGGTTGGTAAAATCGGTGCATTGAGTGCAGCCGCTAAACTTAAACCTAAAACATGACGAGATTGTGCTGGGTCAACCACGCCGTCATCCCATAAACGTGCAGATGCATAATATGGATGACCTTGATGTTCATATTGATCACGAATCGGTTGTTTAAATTGATCTTCTTGTTCAGCACTCCAGCTTTCACCTTTAGATTCAATTTGATCACGTTTTAAAGTAGAGAGTACGCTTGCTGCTTGTTCGCCACCCATCACCGAAATACGCGAGTTTGGCCAAGTCCAGAGGAAACGAGGCGAGTAAGCACGACCACACATACCATAGTTCCCTGCACCAAATGAACCCCCGATCACCATAGTGATTTTTGGTACATTTGCTGTCGCAACCGCCATGACCAGTTTTGCACCATGTTTGGCAATACCTTCATTTTCATACTGACGACCAACCATGAAACCAGTGATATTTTGTAGGAATAACAATGGAATATTGCGCTGTGTACACAGTTCAATAAAGTGCGCGCCTTTTTGTGCTGACTCTGAAAATAGAATCCCGTTATTGGCAATGATGCCGACTTTCATGCCATAAATCGAAGCAAAACCTGTGATTAAAGTTGTACCAAAACGTGCTTTAAATTCGTCTAAACGTGAACCATCCACAATACGAGCAATGACTTCACGAATATCAAAAGGTTTACGTGTATCGGTTGGTATGATGCCGTAGAGTTCTTCCGCTGCATAAAGCGGTTCTTCGATTTCAACGTTATTTTGATTTGGCGTTTTATTTAAATTTTTAACAATATTTCGTGCAATTAAGATTGCGTGTTCATCATTTTCAGCCAAATGATCGGCAACACCTGAAAGACGTGTATGGACATCACCGCCACCGAGGTCTTCTGAAGTCACGACTTCACCAGTCGCAGCTTTCACAAGTGGTGGACCACCCAAGAAAATTGTACCTTGATTACGCACAATAATGGTTTCATCTGACATGGCAGGGACATAAGCACCACCTGCGGTACAACTCCCCATCACAATGGCAATTTGAGCGATGCCCATACTCGACATACGTGCTTGATTGTAGAAGATACGTCCAAAGTGGTCGCGGTCAGGGAAAACTTCATCTTGCATCGGCAAGAAAGCACCACCTGAGTCCACCATATAAATACACGGCAAATGATTTTGTTCAGCGATTTCTTGCGCACGTAAATGCTTTTTCACTGTGAGTGGATAATACGTTCCACCTTTCACCGTTGCATCATTTGCCACGATCATACAGCTTACGCCTTGTACTTGCCCGATGCCTGCGACAACTCCCGCAGCAGGGACATCATCAGCGTAGACATTGAAACCTGCAATTTGACCTATTTCTAAAAAAGCTGTACCTGCATCAATCAGTTGATCAATACGATCTCGTGCCAAGAGTTTGCCTCGTGCAATATGTTTTTCACGCGCTTTTTCACCGCCACCCAAAGCAATGGTAGCGACTTTTTGTTTAAGATCATCGACCAGTTGCTGCATCGCCGCTTGATTGGCTTTAAAATCCTCACTTCGAATATTAATTTTGCTTTGTATTTGGTTCATCTGAAACATCCTTGTCTTTTTTATATTCGATTATTGCTACATCAGTGTTGGTGTTTAAATGATCCTGAAATTTATTATTACGCCAAGATCATTAAAAACAGTGTTTAATTATTTGGTTTCATTGAATAATTCACGACCAATCAACATACGACGGATTTCTGATGTACCCGCGCCGATTTCATAGAGTTTTGCATCACGCCATAGACGACCTGTGTCATATTCATTGATATAACCATTGCCACCTAAAGTTTGGATCGCTTCACCTGCCATCCATGTCGCTTTTTCAGCAGAATATAAAATTGCACTGGCTGCATCTTTACGTAAGCCACGATCATGATCCGCTTTGTCACATGCAGCACCAACGGCATAAACTAAGGCTTTAGATGCTAACCATGTTGAATACATATCGGCAATTTTGCCTTGCATGAGTTGGAATTCACCTAAAGCTTGTCCAAATTGTTTACGGTCATGAATGTAAGGAATCACCACATCTAAACAAGCATCCATAATGCCAAGAGGTCCACCACTGAGAACAGCGCGTTCGTAGTCCAAGCCACTCATCAGGACTTTCGTGCCATTACCGACACCACCTAAGACATTTTCTTTCGGTACTTTGACATTATCAAAGAATAGCGGGTACGTGTTTGAGCCACGCATACCAAGTTTGTCGAGGTGTGAGCCATGACTAAAGCCTTCCATATTTTTTTCAACAAGGAATGCAGTCATGCCTTTTGCACCTGCGGCAAGATCAGTTTTGGCATACACCACTAAAACATCAGCATCGCCACCGTTAGTGATCCACATTTTTGAACCATTTAAGATAAAATGATCCCCAGCATCTTCGGCTTTGAGTTTCATACTGACCACATCAGAACCTGCATTCGGTTCAGACATTGCGAGTGCGCCTACATATTCACCTGAAATCAATTTTGGTAAATAACGTTGCTTTTGATCTGCGTTGCCATTACGGTTAATTTGGTTGACACATAGGTTAGAATGCGCACCATAAGACAAACCGATAGCGGCTGAAGCACGAGAAATTTCTTGCATGACAATGATATGAGCTAAATAACCGAGGTTAGTACCACCGTATTCTTCACTCACTGTTAAACCCATTAAGCCCATATCACCAAACTTTTTCCAAAGGTGGTGGGGGAATAAATTATCTTGATCGACTTGTTTGGCAATGGGCGCGATTTCCTTTGCACAAAACGCAGCCACTGAATCACGGAGCGCAATTAATGTTTCATCAAGTCCAAAATCAATACTTTGTAGGTTCATCGTCCTGTCATCCTAACGGTTTTAGTTGTTGTTCCAAAAAACACTTTTTCTTGTTGCTAAATTTACAATACATGTTTTTTTTGAAAAAGTGAATATAAATTCAAAAATTGATTTACAATTCACTTTAATTGATTGAGAATACAAAATATGAGCTATAAACGATCATCTTTAATGCAAGAGCGAATGGAACAAAATCGCAAAACGATTTTGCAGTCTGCACGTGAGTTAATTGCTGAAGGTGGATTTAAAGATGCACAGATACAAGCGATTGCTGACCGAGCAGGGGTATCAAGCGGCTTGGTCTATCGTTATTTCACCAACAAAAGCCAAGTGCTGATTGAGGTGTTAGATGACGCGATCCATGTCGAAGTTGATATTTTGAATCATATTGCGGCAGGTGAGCTTACTGCGACGCAAAAGTTACATAAAGCAGTCACGACTTTTGTCAAACGTGCAATGAATAGCCCACAATTGGCATATTCATTGATGTTTGAACCCGTTGACCCAGAGTTAGAGCATGGTCGTTTTCGTAGTAAACAATTGATCAAACAAAGCATGAAGGAAATTTTGGCTCAAGGAAAAACCACAGGTGAATTCGGTTTTGAAGATTTAAACACAGCTGCACTTTGTGTGGTGGGTGCAATGACATTTGTGGTGATTGAACCGTTAAATCCTTCAAGAAATGTGATGTTTGATGAGTCCTATAAAGATTATTTTGTGAAACAGATTGCCGATTTTTGTGTAAATGCTGTACAAAGCAAGGAGGATTAATATTTATTTAACGGTTTGAATACACATAAAATCTGTTTCGACAAGTGATCATGGAAAACAATTAGATTAGAGATTAGAAAAGCAAAATCACAAAGAATCAAGGAGTATGATTCAATGTCGCAAGTACGGTTAAGTTACGCATATGGAACAAGTCAAGAACCTTTAATTGGGATGACGATTGGTGATAAATTTGATGAAGCTTGTCAGATGTATGCTGATCAGGATGCGGTGGTCAGTCTTCATCAAAATATCAGGCTCAGTTATCAAGAGCTGCAAGATCAGGTCAATGCCTTTGCCTGTAGTTTATTGCGTTTAGGGCTTACAAAAGGTGATCGCCTTGCGATTTGGTCTCCAAACTGTGTGGAATGGACGATTGCGCAGTTTGCTGCTTTTAAAGCAGGCATTGTTTTGGTCAATCTCAATCCTGCTTATAAAAAAAATGAGTTGGAATATGTACTGAATAAAGTGTCTTGTAAGGGATTAATCATTGCTTCAGTTTTTAAAAGTTCTGATTATCAGCAAGTATTGACCCAAATTGCCCCTGAAATTCAGACTGCGCATGATAAAGTTTTAAATGCTGAAAAAGTGCCACATTTAAAATATGTGATTAAAATTGATGAGCAACAACATGAAGGCATTCATCGTTTTTCAGACTTGTTGAGTCCGCCTAGCAAAAAAGAACAAGCACAATTACAAACCATTGCCCAAGATTTACAGTTTGATGAAACCATTAATATTCAATTCACTTCGGGTACAACAGGTAATCCGAAAGGGACGATGCTGACTCACAATAATATTTTAAATAATGGTTATTTTGTTGGTGAAGGGATTCATTTAACACCGCAAGATCGAGTCTGTATTTCTGTGCCATTGTTTCATTGCTTTGGTATGGTGATGGGAAATCTCGCATGTATCACGCATGGTTCAACGATGGTTTATCCATCTGCTGTGTTTAATCCATTGGCGAGTTTAAAAGCCATTGAACAAGAAAAATGTACAGCAGCTTATGGTGTACCGACTATGTTTATTGCCATGCTCGAAGAAGAAACATTTGATCAGTTTGATTTAAGTAGTTTACGTACAGGCATTATGGCAGGTAGTCCATGTCCACGTGAGATCATGCAACGTGTGATTGATCGTATGCATATGAGTGAAATTACCATTTGTTATGGTATGACTGAAACTGCACCTGTCAGTATGCAGACTTCAACCACAGACCCAATTGAATGTCGTGTGGGTACCGTTGGGCGAGTCAAACCACACCTTGAAGTTAAAATTATTGATGAACAGGGCAAAGTCGTACCACGTGGCAAACTTGGTGAGCTTTGTGTGCGTGGCTATTCTGTGATGTTGGGGTATTGGGAAGATGAGGAAAAAACCAAAGAAGTGATTGATGTGGCAAAATGGATGCACACAGGCGATATTGCTGAAATGGATGAAAACGGTTTTGTCAAAATTAAGGGACGTATCAAAGATGTTGTGATTCGTGGTGGAGAAAACTTATTCCCGAAAGAAATCGAAGACTTCTTATATACTCATCCTGATGTGTCTGATGTGCAAGTGATTGGTCTACCTGACCCACGTTATGGTGAGGAACTATGTGCATGTATTATTTTACATGAGCATCATCAAGTGACAGAAGAATGCATTCGTCAGTATTGTAAGGAGCATATTTCACATAATAAAGTGCCGAAATATGTGCGATTCTTTACTGAGTTTCCGATGACTGCTTCTGGAAAAGCGCAAAAATTTAAACTTCAAGAATTTATGCGCAGCGAGTTAAATTTAAAAGAAATTGCTTAAACGTTAAGTGCTCCAAAGTCGCACTAAGTTCTATTTCAAGTGACATTGTTTTGGCTTAGTGCGTTTCATTTATTCTCAATAAAATAGTCATAAAACCATAGCAACAAATCATGGCAAAAAATTTTAATCATCCTCAAGTTGTAGAAAGTTATGATGAGCATATTCGAAAACTCATCCCCGGTTATGAGCTGATCCATTTACAAGTTCATGCTTTACTCAAAGCGCGCTTACCTGAGCGAGCTGAAGTTCTAGTGGTGGGCTGTGGTACAGGGCATGAACTGTGTTATTTGGCAGCTCAATTTCCACATTGGAGATTTACTGCAATTGATCCTGCTCAAAATATGCTTGAAAAAGCCAAAGCACGGCTTGAGTCTGAAAATTTAGCGACACATGTACAGTTTTTGCATAGCGATACCTCTGGGCTGAGTCATACAGCACAAAAATTTGATGCTGCATTGTCTATTTTGGTTTCACATTTTATTCCTGAAACTGAAAAAATGGTTTATTTTCAAGATATTTATAATGCTTTAAAAGATCAGGCTGTGTGTTTGAGTTATGACTTGATGCAAATTGAAAATGTACAACAATTGAAAACTTTACAGCATTTAGCTGAATTGACAGGGCTTTCAGAAAAACAAAGTCAAGCCATGATTGAGCGTTTACAAGATGATTTTTGCTTAATTTCGAATCAAGCATTGCATCAGTTATTAAAGCAGGTAGGCTTTAAATCTGTGGAAAATTTTGCGCAAGTTTTAAATTATTTTGGTACGTTTGCAGTGAAATAAAAAACCGAAGCAGCAACTTCGGTTTCTAATGGTTTATACCATTCTTGAAAATTAACATAATATAAGAGGTTCGTTTTTGACGGAGTCTTACATCTAAAGTTTGTATTTAGGGAATAGCCTTCGGCTCGACCTACTTTTGTTTTGGCAAAAGTAGGCAAAACCATTGTCATCCACAGAACTCGTTCACTAGCGTCAAAAAATCTAATGTTTCGCAGAAACTTTATTTATACGAAGGAGTCCTGCCTCAAACAACTGTGGATGACGTTTCCGCGTCTTAATTTATAATTAGAAGCAGAGAAAATCATTCCAAAAATACATTATAAAACTTTTATTGATTGGTATTAGTTTAAAATCGCTTAAAATTAATGCGTTGAGTTCATCGTGTACAAATGAGCAAAAGCTTTTAATAAGCGCAAAGTATCATCCGCTTGATCAATTAAAATCGTTTGATTATCAATTTGAATCAATTTTTCAGTCACAAAATAATCTAAAATATGCTTGATTTCTACACTGATTTTATCGGCTTGCCATTTTAAGAAGTACATTTTCTGTAGTTCTGGATATTGTTGTAAAGCAGCATTGAACAATTCGTCTTTACTGATTTTTTCAATTTGTGGCTCACTTTGTGCCGTTAAAATATGAGCAATCAGTGCAGGTAAGATCAAGGTATGCAGAATATTATTGCTAAAATATTTAAGCAAAGCCTCTTGTTGGTTACATACTTTAAGCCAACGTTCATTATCATGTTCAACAAATTCAACTTGTTTAAGTTTAATTGCATACTGAATAATTTCATGGTTTGAAAGTGCTGTAATTTGTATTCTTTCATCATATACATGATATTTAAGTAAATTTCTAAACTGTTCTAGTCGTAATAAAACATCACGTTCAGCCAAAGCATGTGTGGGTGCATTTAACAAAATAGTCGCAATTAAGTTTACAGGGTTAATGACTGCGGCTTTATTAATATTTTTTAAAATATCATTGGCAACTTCATTCACTGTTAATTTGACAGGATCAGGAAGTTCTTCTTCAGAGCTGACATGCTCAGGCACATGATTTTTCTCTAAAATTTCTTTGAGAAAAACAGGCTCACCAAAATTAACATGTACCATTCCAAAGACTTTTTCAATTTTTTGAATAGATTTGAGTAAACCAAATAAAGATTCAGCTTGTTTTTTCTGACCACCGAGTTCTTTAATATAAGAAGAACCTTCGATCAGTTTTTCATAACCAAAATAGGTTGGAATAAAGGCGATTGGTTTGCTGTTGCCGCGCAAATGACTCTGAATGGTCATTGCCAACATACCTTTTTTAGCAGGAAGTAACAAACCTGTACGAGAGCGTCCACCTTCAACGAAATATTCTAAGGGAGTATTGCGGCTGAGTAGGCTATGCACATATTCTTTAAAAACAGCCGTATAAAGTGCATTTCCACTAAAGCTACGACGAATAAAATAAGCACCAGCACCACGCATGAGCTGACCTACAACAGGCATATTGAGATTAATTCCTGCGGCAATATGCGGTACCATCAAGCCACGTTTATAGATCACATAGGACAAGAGTAAATAGTCAATATGGCTACGGTGGCATGGTGTATAAACAATTTCATAATCTTTAGCCAGCTCACGAACGACTTCAAAATTATGTACTTGAATACCATCGTAAAGCTGAGTCCAGAGTTTTGTGAGCGCAATTTCAGCAAAACGCAAAGTAGAATAAGAAAAGTCAGAAACAATCTCATCTAAATACTTTTTCGCTAAATCTTCAGCGTGTTGCACACTTATTTTTTTATGAATACTTTCAGTTAAAACAGCTTCTTTAATCACATCTGAAATCAGTAAAGTATTAATCACATTACGACGGTCAGAAATATCAGGACCTAAAATGGCTTCTTTATATTGATTAAAAGACTGGTTAAGTTGTTTAACGACATAGTGTGCTGGTGCAAAGTTCGGTGCGACTTCCAAAGCACTATTGATTAATGCGCGTAGTGAAATCGCCTGATGAAACTCAATATAATTTTCACGACCATATAAGGTGATATTTAACGCTTGTTTAATCCCTGTCGGTTTAGTCCAAGCATCTGCCATTAAAGCTTTGTACCAACTGTCTTCATTTTCGGGCGCACGTCCCCATAAAATAGTGACAGGAACAAATAAAATATCTTCCTCTGGGTGCTTTAATAAATATTCGACTAAACGTATTAATTTATCAGGATAATAAGCAGATGCATTGGTTTTAGAGGCTTCTAATACTAAAAAAGAATCATCTTCTTGGTGTTCTTTGAGCTTTAGTGTAGAAAAAGCCGAATGTAAGCCGCGTTTCTCTGTTTCATTATCAATCAGAACTTTATTTGAAGTAGAATTGTCTTGAATGACATAGCAAATTGGAAGTTGTTTCGCATTTTGTTCTTTTATTGTATTTTCAAGTGCTTGAGTATCACCAAGAACTTGTGGGCTGACAATTTTATCTAAAACTTTCTTGGTAAATTGACGATAAAATTTTTGATAAGCATTGTTTGCCATGTGTATCTCAATACTATTTTTAATGTGGTCTATTATGGGCTAAATTTATGAAAAATGTATAAGACTATTTGGATATTCCTACAACAAACTCAACTAAAATTTAACGGAATGTAGCTAAATTACGCATTTTTAAGACCACAAAAATATCTTCAATTGAAAAAACACTTTTCTGGTCAAATCGCATGATTCGTCTGCTTCACTTTAACCTTACACATTTTTTATCAATAAATCTCTGTGTTGAATGTCAACGTGACAATAAAAGACGATATGATAGCTAAATATGCAATCATTTTAAAATTAAGGAAATTTTATGACAACTGATGCTAACTTTCCAAAAACAGAAAATTTAGGCATTGCCGTTTATAGTAATAATGCAGATGCGGTAGGAAATACGCCTTTGGTTCGTATCAATCGTTTGATTTCAGGTGCTGCGACTGTTTTGGCAAAAGTAGAAAGCCGTAATCCTGCATTTTCAGTCAAAGATCGAATTGGTGCAGCACTTATTGCAGATGCAGAAAAAAAAGGTTTACTCAAAGCAGGTATGCATATTGTAGAGCCAACCAGTGGTAATACAGGAATTGCATTAGCCTTTGTTGCAGCCGCAAAAGGTTATGACATTACCTTAACGATGCCTGCAAGTATGAGTATCGAGCGCCGTAAAGTACTGAAAGCATTAGGTGCAAATTTAGTTCTCACTGAACCTGCAAAAGGCATGAAAGGTGCAATTGATGAAGCTGTACGTTTAGTGACAGAACATCCTGAACAATATTATTTGCCACAACAATTTGAAAATTCTGCAAATCCTGAAATTCATGAAAAAACGACAGGACCTGAAATTTTTGCAGCAACGGGCGGTAAAGTTGATATTTTAGTGGCAGGTGTGGGGACTGGTGGAACCATTACAGGTATTTCACGTTATTTTGAGCAAGTGAAAAATCAACCGATTTACTCTGTTGCTGTTGAACCAGCGGACTCGCCTATTATCGGTCAAGCAAAACGTGGAGAAGCGCTTACACCTGGACCACATAAAATTCAGGGGATTGGTGCAAACTTTATTCCTAAAAACTTAGACTTAGACTTAGTCGATGAAGTTATTGCCATTGAAAATCAAGAAGCCATTGATTTTGCGCGTCAGTCAGCAACACAAGAAGGCATTTTTGTGGGAATCTCAAGTGGTGCGGCATTGGCAGCAGCAGCAAAATTGGCTGAACGTCCTGAAAATGCAGGAAAAACGATTGTTGTCATTTTACCTGATGCAGGTGAACGTTATTTATCTTCTGTACTCTTTGAAGATATTTCTGCAGATTAAATATAAAAAGAGCTTGCACCCAAGTTGTGTGCAAGCTCTCTTTAAATCACTTTAAATTATTTTGCAGCAGCAACCGAAGCTTCAGTTGTAATATTTACAGTGATTTTATCGCCAACATTCGGAACAAAGCCACCTACACCAAATGCAGAACGATCAAAAGAAGTCGTTGCATTAAAGCCAATAGACTGCGCTTTAGTCATTGGGTGTTCACCTTGTTTATTTAAAACAGCATCTAAAACAACAGGTTTCGTCACATCTTTGACAGTCAAATTACCTGTGATTTTGTACTTGTTTTTACCTAAAGACTGTACTTTAGTACTTTTGAATGTGATGTTTGGATATTTTTCAGCATCAAAAAAGTCAGCTTTTTTCAAATGCTCATCCAAAGCTTTTACGTTTGTGTTTAGGCTTTCAAGAGGAATAGTCACATCAACAGAAGAGTTTGCTGGTTTCGCATTGTCAACGTTAATTGTACCTTGGATATCGCTAAAATTTGCTGATGGTGTAGAGAAACCAAAGTGATTCCATGTAAATACAGTTGCTGTATGTGTTGGATCAATCTGATAGGCAACAGGTTTTGCTACAGTGAATGTTGCAATTGAAGCAACTGCTAAACCAAGTGTTAATGCTTTAAAGTTCATCTTTTTTATCTCACATTTGAATAGGGGGCTAAGTCTACGTCATTTTCATTTTAATACAGCATTATGGATAAAACGATATGTTGCATGAATAGAACAATTCAAAGTATTACCTATAAAAAAGATTAAAAATAAGAGAAAATTGTTATTTTTGGCAATCATGTAGCATATTGAATATCAGCGTATAGTGTTGATTTTCCTGTTGTCATAAGTTTCTATCTAAAATAAAACAAGAAAATTTTGATGAAATGCACTTTAAAAATATTTAAATGCCCATATAGACATTTAAGTGTATAAAGAAGCTGATATACACTCTTTTTATTTATGTTGAGAATAGATTAATTTTCATGAAATTAGCACTTGTGGTATTGGTTGGTTTAATCCTCGAAATATTTGTATGGATTGGTGTCGGTGATCTAGTCGGAAGCATGTGGTATGTATTCTTCTGGTTTATTGCTGCCTTTTTCATTGGTTTGAACTTAGTCCGTGCCAATGCAGCAGGTTTAATGCCGCAGATGCAGCAAATGCAAATGGGGCAGATGAGTGCTGACCCACAATTAACGAACAATTTACCTAAAATTTTAGCAGGAATTTTATTAATTATTCCTGGTCTGATTACAGATGTGCTTGCTATCTTAATTCTGATTCCACCTGTGCAAAAAGCTTTTAAAAACATGATGATGAAAACCATGATGAAGCGTCAACAAGCCATGATGGAAAAAATGATGGGTGGAATGATGGGCGATATGGGTGCAGACTCAGCACAGAATCCTTTCGCAGATTTAATGCGTCAAATGCAAAATCAACAACAGGGTGGACAATATCACGACTCTTCAATTATTGATGGTGAAGCTCGTGAAATTGAACCTGAGCGTAAGCAAATTGATTTCAAAGATGTAAAAAAATAAAAAAACTAAAATTTAAAAATGTCAAAAAAAGCTAGATGATGATCTAGCTTTTTTTTA
Source organism: Acinetobacter sp. R933-2 (assembly GCF_030325485.1). Taxonomy (NCBI): domain Bacteria; kingdom Pseudomonadati; phylum Pseudomonadota; class Gammaproteobacteria; order Moraxellales; family Moraxellaceae; genus Acinetobacter; species Acinetobacter sp. R933-2. The sequence continues at coordinate 59,543 of NZ_JACAIJ010000012.1, read as the reverse complement.
TATGTGAGCTTTAATGCACATTAAAATAGCGAAAACACAGCGTATAATATGACATCTTTCAAGTATTTAATGCAGAGTAATATGTCATTACTATTGACGATTTGTTCTTTACATTTTATTGCACAACTCAGTCCTGGACCAGATGTTTTATTGGTTGCTAAAAGTTCAGCTTCGACTACACGACAAAATACTTTAAAAATTGTTCTGGGTATTTCAGTTGGAATTATTGTTTGGGTGGTATTAACTTTATTGGGTTTTACCGTATTAATCGAACAATGGCCTTGGATTCAACAAGTTTTAATGTTCATTGGTGGGTTTTTCTTAGCAAAAATGGGTTATGCCATGTTGAAGGGTGGAATCTTACATTTAAAACAAGAAACTTCGTTACAAGGTGTCATGTCGGAACAACCTAAAAACTATTTTATTATGGGATTGTTGACAAATTTATCTAATCCTAAAACCTTGATTTATTTTAGTAGTGTATTTTCTTTGGCTTTAAGTTCTTCGGCAAATAGTCATTTAAAATCACAATTAGCAGTGATTATTCCGATACAAACTTTTTTAGTTTTCAGTTTATTTATGCTTATCATGTCAATGCCTAAAGTAAAATCCATTTATCAAAAATCAGGCAGTTATATTGACATTGTCTCAGGTGCACTATTTCTTATTTTTGCGTTGTGGTTATGGTTGGATGCAATTCAACTTCTTTAACGTGATGTTCACGTTTATTTTCATTGCTAAAGTCAGAAACTTGGCTCGTTTTTTTTAATCCCGAGTAACTATTTGGAATAAGTCGAGTTTCTGTATTTTCTGAGCCTTGATATTTACGACTACGATTTGCTCTTTCACGTAAACCACCTTTTTTGATCAATGTTGTCATCATGTCTTCCTCAACTTATAAATGAATATTTTAATCAATCTTACTCTTAGAGTAAAAGATTGATTGGCTTAAATGTCATTTTGCTAAAAATATCATAAATTTTTAGATGAATTTAATTGTCTGAAATTTAAGAAAAACTTTAAAAAACTTGACTTTTTGCTGATTTATACACAAAAAATATTGTACAAATTATTTTAATTTGGTTACTTTAATCATAGTGACATTTTTAAATATTAAGATGTTCATGTTTTAGAAAAACAATAAATGTAATCGTATAGTAGGAGGATACCTATGCTATATCAATACCAATGCGCTTGTTGTAACAAGGCTGTTACTGCAAATGATAGAGAATGTTTACACTGTGGTTCACAGCATATTCGAAGTCCTTATAGTATTTGGATTTTATGTGTGCTTGCGTGTTTAGCTGTTGTTGTAACGGTTAAAATTATGCATATTTATGTGAAAAATCATTCAGAGGCACCACATCAGATGAGTTTGGTAGAGGTATTAAATAAAGAAAATTTACGCTCTGAATCTAAGTAAATATTTTGGTTTTGGCTTAGGGTTTCTTAAGGTAAATTAACCAATTAGGATAGGGAATAAAAAAGCTCGCATTTGCGAGCTTTTTTTGTTAGATCAAATAAGATCTAAAATTATAAGTTTGCAGATGCTTTTAATGCTTCAACTTTATCTGTTTTTTCCCATGTAAATGCAGTATCAGAGCCTTCACGACCAAAATGACCATACGCTGCTGTTTGCTTATACATTGGTTGAATTAAGTTCAACATACGAGTAATACCGTATGGACGTAAATCAAAATGTTCACGGACTAATTGAATAATCAATTCATCTGATACTTTGCCTGTATTAAATGTATTGATTGAGATCGAAGTTGGCTCAGCTACACCAATCGCATATGACACTTGAATTTCACATTTGTCAGCGAGACCAGCGGCAACAATATTTTTTGCAACATAACGACCTGCATAAGCAGCAGAACGGTCAACTTTAGATGGGTCTTTACCAGAGAAAGCACCACCACCATGACGCGCCATACCACCGTAGGTATCCACAATAATTTTACGACCTGTTAAACCACAGTCACCTACAGGACCACCAATGACAAATAAGCCTGTTGGGTTAATATGGAACTTAGTCTCTGCATGGAACATATCCGCAGGAATAATTTTTTTCACGATTTCTTCAATCACAGCTTCTTTTAAGTTCGCTTGTGAAATATCAGGATCGTGTTGAGTTGAAAGTACAACTGCATCTAAACGTACAGGTTTACCATTTTCATATGCAAAAGTTACTTGGCTTTTAGCATCAGGACGTAACCATGGTAATGTACCATTACGACGTAATTCTGCTTGTTTTTCCATTAAGCGATGTGCATATGAAATAGGTGCAGGCATAAGTACATCAGTTTCACGGCTTGCATAACCAAACATTAAACCTTGGTCACCAGCGCCTTGATCTTCTGGTTTTTGACGGTCTACACCTTGTGCAATTTCAGGTGATTGTTTACCAATCATGTTGATTACTGCGCACGTTGAACCATCAAAACCTAAGTCAGTATGATGATAACCAATACCTTTTACGGTATGGCGTACAACTGCTTCAAAATCAATATTGGCAGTTGTGGTAATTTCACCCGCAAGAACGACAGCACCTGTTTTTACTAACGTTTCACAGGCAACGCGTGCATATGGGTCTTCTTTTAAGATGGCATCCAAAATAGCATCACTAATTTGGTCCGCCATTTTGTCTGGATGGCCTTCGCTTACTGATTCAGAAGTAAAAACACTGTATTCGCGCATGAAAATCCTACGGCTATTATTTTTTAGATGCGTTATGTTACATCTTGTTGCCCATAATCACTAGGCTATTATCATGAAAAAAATGAATTAGATATATAAAATAATTCATTTAACCCTATAAAAACATTCAATTTCAATATGCTAAAGTCGTTAAGCATGCCATTTTTTTGCTTATTAAATAGCTGAATAATTAAAATTATTTAATATATATCATGTATATATTTATAGATGAAGTGGGGGTGGTAAAAGTTTTATGTATAAATGAACATTGTGAGCTTTGAAAAAGGTGTGATTGAGGTATTTTCAGACAAAGGCTTTGAGAATGTCACGAAATAAAAAGAAAACCGAGTGAAATAGTTTAGAAAAGGAAAACTTCCTGTCATACTACAGGGTGATAAAATGGATACTTTAAAATTGAGGTAATAAACGTGATTTCAGTTGGTATTGTCGGGGGCACAGGTTATACGGGCGTTGAATTGTTGCGTCTTTTACTACGACACCCAAATGCACAGGTAAATGTACTGACTTCGCGTACTGAAGATGGTCGCCGTGTAGATGATATGTTTCCAAGTCTACGTGGGCATACTGACCTAAAATATTCAGACTTGAATATTGACGAATTAAAAAAATGTGATGTGGTCTTTTTTGCAACGCCACATGGTGTTGCTATGAAACATGCAGCTGAACTGGTGGCTGCTAACACTAAAGTAATTGATTTAGCTGCTGATTTTCGTTTGCAAGATTTAGTTCAATTTGAAAAATGGTATGCTTTAGAACATGCTTGCCCAGATATTTTAAAAGACTCAGTCTATGGGTTGTCTGAACTCAATCGCGACAAGATTAAACAAGCACAAGTTGTAGGTAATCCTGGCTGTTATCCAACCACAGTACAGCTAGGACTTGCGCCTTTATTTAAACAGCAAGACATTTTAATTAAACCTGAAAGTATTATTATTGATGCAAAATCTGGGGTTTCTGGTGCAGGTCGTAAAGCAAGCTTAGGCATGATTTATTCTGAAAATGCAGATAACTTTAAGGCTTATGGCGTTGCAGGTCACCGTCACCATCCTGAAATTGTAGAAGCACTCGAAAATATTTCAGGTCAAAAAGGTGTATTTGATCATATCGTATTTGTGCCGCATTTAGTGCCAATGATTCGTGGTATGTTAAGCACGATTTATGTCGATTTAACAGATGCAGGCGATGCTTTAGATTTACAAAGTTTATATGAAACATTCTATGCGCATGAACAATTTGTTGATGTAATGCCTGCAAATAGTTTACCTGAAACACGCTCAGTACGCGGTGCAAATCAGTTGCGTATTGCTTTGTATAAGCCACAACCGAAAAAACTGGTTATTTTGTCTGTGCAAGATAACTTAGTAAAAGGTGCGGCAGGACAAGCTGTACAAAATATGAACTTAATGTTTGGTTTTGATGAAGATGCAGGTCTACAAGGCATCGGATTATTACCATAAAAAACGCTTTTCAACTTCACACACATTTAACTTTGCGGTTAAATGTGTGGTTTGATGCAACTACTGATCAGAGATGACGATGCCAAATACACAAACAAATACCGCGTCACAGCCGAGCCCAAAGTCTAAAAAAACATTAATGAATGGCAACTTGCCACTTCTGGCAGGTGGTGTCGTTTTATGTGCAGGTAGTATGCTTTTGGGCTACACCGTTGGACATCGTCAGGGTTTAACAGTGGTCGGGTATGATGCAGATGCCGAACAACTTGTTGAAGTTGTTGAGAAGCAAAAAGCGACTTTAACAACTTTAAATAAAAGCCTAAATGCTGCGGTACAAGAGCGAGATGTTGCAGTAGGCAATACCAAAGATCTTTTTGATGCGTTAAATCAAGCGAAGTCGGATAAAGAACAAGTCGATGGTAAAAATGCTGTCTACCGAGATGTATTAAAACAGCGAGGTGGACTAAGTTTAACTGTACAAAATTTAGCAGTAAAAGCTTTACCTGAAAATGCGTATGAATATCAAATTGATTTAGTTCAAGTCAGTCCAAATAATCGTCGTGCAACAGGATCGGCTGAAATTCGTTTAATTAGTGGTACAGAAGTTCTAACTGTGCCTATGGAAGATGGCAGTTATAACTTTGAAGATTTTGAACGTTTGACAGGACGTTGGACAATGCCAAAAGGTTTTAGTCCACAGTACATTGAAATACGTCTCAATGGTGCAACACCTGTTGTTAAACGTTTTAGTTGGTCTAGAGGCAAGGCAGTAGAAAGTTCAGCAGCATTTGCTTCTGAAGTTCCACAAGCTGAGGCAAATGCTCAATAACTTATGAATTTAAAATATATGCGAATCCTTAAACGTCAAATTAGTTTAAATGCGATGAAATCTTCTTTTGACCAGACTGGATATGTTGACTGGCATTTTAATCCACGTTTAAGCGAATCCCAGCAAAATGAAGACCATGAAGGGGATACTGCTGTACAAACAGCACCTCCTCAGTTGAAGCGTCCTCCAATGTATGCTGTTGTTTTATTGAACGATGATTACACGCCAATGGACTTTGTAATCGAAATTTTACAACAATACTTTGCATTGAATCTTGACCAAGCCACTCAAGTAATGTTAACAGTACATTATGAAGGAAAAGGTGAAGCTGGCGTCTATCCGCGAGACATTGCGGAAACAAAAGCTAACCAAGTAAATAATTACGCTCGGTCTCAAGGTCATCCGTTACTTTGCCAGATTGAGCCAAAAGAATAAGGGGGTTACATGCTCAGTCGTCAATTGGAAGTTTCTTTACGTTTGGCTGTTAGCATGGCTCGTCAAAAGAGACATGAGTTTCTTACGGTTGAACATTTGCTATTGGCTTTATTAGATAATGACTCTGCTGTTAATGCTTTAAAGGCATGTGGAGCAGAAATTGTCAGTCTACGTAAAGAATTAGAAGAATATGTAGAACAACATACACCAAAACTTGGTGAAAATAGCGATCAAGCACCACATCCAACAGAGAGCTTTGATCGTATTTTGCAACGTGCGATATTCCATGTGCAATCAAGTGGTGGAGATCGTACGGTTGAGGGTGCGGATGTTCTCGTTGCAATGTATTCAGAACGTGATTCTTTTGCAGTTTACTTGCTCAAATGTCATCAAATTAATCGTTTGACTTTAACTCAATATCTATCGCATGGTGGACGTAAAGAAGAAATTCAAGTTGAAGAAGAATCTGATGATTTAGAAGGCGAATCACATGCCTCTGCAAATGCTGGACCATTAGAGCTTTATACATTGAATTTGAATGTCGAAGCACAAAAAGGCAAAACAGATCCATTGATTGGTCGTGAAAAAGAAATTGAGCGTACAGCACAAATTCTTTGTCGTCGTCGTAAAAATAATCCATTGTTAGTGGGTGATCCAGGCGTTGGTAAAACTTCTATTGCTGAAGGTTTGGCTTGGCTCATTGTGAATGGTAAAGCGCCAAAGCCGCTTGCAAATGCAGAAGTATTTAGCTTAGATATTGGTGCTTTAGTTGCAGGAACGAAGTATCGTGGTGACTTTGAGAAACGTTTAAAACAACTTTTAAATGCTTTAAAGAAAAAGCCAGAAGCTATTTTATTTATTGATGAAATCCACATGATCATTGGTGCAGGTTCTAGTATGGGCAGCACAATGGATGCCTCGAATTTGATTAAACCTGCTTTGGCAAATGGTACTTTACGTTGCATTGGTTCAACAACGTTCCAAGAATATCGTCAAGTCTTTGAAAAGGATCATGCTTTATCACGCCGTTTCCAAAAAATCGATGTGAATGAGCCATCTATTTCAGAAACCATTGATATTTTGCGTGGTTTAAAATCTAAATTTGAAGAATTTCATCATGTTGAATATGATGATGCTTCTTTAGTTTCAGCGGCTGAGTTATCTGCTAAGTTTATTAATGATCGTTTCTTACCTGACAAAGCCATTGATGTGATTGATGAAGCAGGTGCGCAGCGTCGTTTAAAAGCTGAAAAAGATGGTACGCTCATTACTGTTGAAAATATTGAAGATATTGTTTCAAAAATTGCACGTATTCCACCAAAAACTGTTTCTAAAGATGATAAGTCTGTACTTGAACATTTAGAGCGTGATTTAAAACGTGTGGTCTTTGGACAAGATGAAGCAATTATTGCACTTTCATCAGCGATTAAGCTCTCTCGTGCAGGGTTAAAATCTCCAGATAAACCAGTGGGTAGTTTTGTATTTGCAGGTCCAACAGGTGTAGGTAAAACAGAAGTCACCAAACAATTAGCAAAATTGTTAGGAGTTGAGTTTGTACGTTTTGATATGTCTGAATATATGGAGCGTCATGCAGTTTCACGTTTGATTGGTGCGCCTCCAGGTTATGTAGGCTATGATCAAGGTGGTTTACTCACTGATGCGATTCATAAAAACCCACACTGTGTTTTATTGCTTGATGAAATTGAAAAAGCACATCCAGATGTCTTTAATTTATTACTTCAAGTGATGGATCATGGTGCATTAACTGATAATAATGGGCGTAAGTCAGACTTCCGTAACGTGATTATTGTATTAACGACAAATATTGGTGCAGAAAGTATTTCACGTACCAGTATTGGTTTTACTGAGCAAGACAATAGTAACGACAACCAAGAAGCAATGAAACGTGCTTTTGCTCCAGAATTCCGCAATCGTTTGGATGGTGTCATTCAGTTTAAAGCACTTCCAACCACAGTGATTGGTTCTGTTGTTGATAAGTTCTTAACAGAATTACAAGCACAGCTTGATGAGAAGAAAGTTGTACTTGATGTAGATCAATCCGCTCGTGATTGGATGGCTGAAAATGGCTATGATCGTCAAATGGGTGCACGTCCAATGCAACGCCTAATTCAAGAACATTTGAAAAAACCGCTTGCGGAAATGATTCTTTTTGGTGAGCTTGCAGATCATGGTGGTAATGTTGCTGTTTCTGCGAAGAAAGAAGATGGTAAGGCAGTTGGTTTAAAACTTGAAGTTTTTGAAGATGAAACTGCTGAACCTGCCTAATTTTATTTGAAATAAAAACCCGTGTCATAAACACGGGTTTTTTATTTTAGGATTGAACTTATGGATGTACAGTTTTCTAAAGTCATCATGACATTTTTTTTATTTGTAGTGACTGCGATTGCTGAAATCTTGGGATGTTATTTTCCATATCTGATTTTAAATCAAAATAAAAGCCATTGGTTATGGATTCCTACGGCATTGAGTTTAGCTGTATTTGTATGGTTATTAACTTTACATCCTGCTGCATCGGGTCGAATTTATGCAGCTTATGGCGGAATTTATGTTTTTACTGCACTGATTTGGCTCAGATATGTTGACCAAATGAGTTTAACGCGTTGGGATCTAATGGGTGGGGCAGTCGTTTTATGTGGTGCTGCATTAATTATTTTACAGCCAAATGGTTTAGTCCGATAAATTTGAGTATAAAGAGAAATAAGAGGGTATTTTTAGTCTGATGTTGCTGATGGTTGTATTAAATTTGCACATCACTACAAATATCATCTTATTGGGATGTAATATATCATTGTAATTTTTAAAAAATACTTTCAAAATCTTGACTTCTATTTTTTAGTCATCGGTTAGATTTATATGAAAAAATTAGGTGAACTCACCTTCAAACTTGCTGGTGTAAAGTATCATGTTGAACCCAATGTATTAGAAAAAAAACAAGTGATTATTGGTTTTGAACATACTTCAATGATGGATGCTGTTTTATCATTGGCACTTTTTCAGATTTATCATATAAAAATTCATACGTTGATTAAAAAAGAGCTATTTAAAGGTCCATTTAAACCTGTCTTAGAAGCATTGGGTGGTATTGCTGTTGACCGTAAAGCCAACCAAGATATCGTTGCACAAATGGTCAAACATTTTCAAGAAAATGAAGAATTTAACTTGGTCATTGCACCTGAAGCAACACGTGCAAAAGATGGTGAAACACGTAAACCGATTCGTACAGGTTTTTGGCATATTGCAAAAGCTGCCAATGTTCCGATTGTATTGATGTATATCAATAATAAAAATAAACAAGGTGGCATTTTTGGAAAAATTTATCCAACTGATTTAGATCATGATTTGGCTTTACTGAAAGAAATGTATAAACAGCATGCTGATTTAGATATCGAAATTCCAAAGCTGAAATCTTAAGGTCATGAATAATTTTTTATTTTTATAGTTCAACGTTGGTTTTAATTTTATAAGACAATGAGATTGTGTTAAATGTAATGCAATATACAAGTTAAACTTAACAAAATTTAGGCATTCATACTTTTGTATGTAAAATCAAAAATCAAAGGCTTTCTCATAAAAAAGCGCTTATGGTAGAATTACCAACAATTTGATTTGGCATCAAGCCAATCTATAAGGAGCATATTTCGCATGGCGGGTCATTCCAAGTGGGCCAATATTAAGCATCGTAAAGCAAAACAAGATGCGAGTCGCGGTAAAGTTTTTACCAAATATATTCGTGAAATTGTAACGGCTGCTAAACTTGGCGGTGCAGATGCAGCAAGTAACCCACGTCTACGTGCAGTCGTAGAAAAAGCACTTTCAGTCAATATGACACGTGATGTCATCAACCGTGCAATCCAACGTGGTGCGGGTGGTGAAGATAACGACGATTTAAAAGAAATTACCTATGAAGGTTATGGTGTAGGCGGTGTTGCTGTTATTGTTGAAACAATGACGGATAACTTAAACCGTACTGTTCCTGATGTTCGTCACTGTTTTTCTAAAACAGATGGTAACTTGGGCACAAATGGTTCAGTTGCATTCTTGTTCACAAAACGTGGCGAAATTACTTTTGAAGATGTTTCTTTAGAAGATCAAGTGATGGAAATTGCGCTTGAAGCTGGTGCTGAAGATATTGAAATTGATGAAGATGAAATCTTAGTCATCACAACACCTGAAGCATTTGGTGATGTGCAAGATGCTTTAACTGCAGCAGGTTTGAAATCTGATAATGCAGAAGTAGTGATGAGCCCATCAACTAAAGCTGAAATCACAGATATTGATCAAGCGAAAAAAATCATGAAAATGATTGATATGCTTGAAGATTTAGACGATGTTCAAAACGTGTATACCAACGTTGAATTCTCTGATGCAGTTTTAGCTGAATTAGATGCTTAATGTTGGATTGATAAAAATAGGGTTTTGATTGAGTTTAAAATCGTATTTTAAAAACGCCGAATGTGATGACATTGGGCGTTTTTTATTGATAAAAATTTAAATGTGTGACGATTTTGATATCAAAATATAATTTCAGATTTGATATGCTGCTTATAAAACTAAAAATAGCCTAAGTATTTTTTAAGGGGCAAAAAGAATTTCATAAACATCCCCTATAAAATAGGTATTATCATAAGTATTGCATTTTATGGTGATTTTTTGATTTTGTATAAAGCTTATAGAGAGATAGTTATTATCATGTAGAATTTCCTGAAATTCCCATGCCGCATCAAATTATTTTTCTCAATTTATTTTGACTAAATATACGTCATATCAATCTTATTTCACATTGAATAGATTGAAAATAAGATCACAAAGACCCATATAAAAAGACAAAGCAATACACAGACAAATTGTGCAATTTGACCTATGATCAAATGACTTTACACATATAAATCTGAGTAATACAACAGAATTAGGACATCATATGAATATCGCAGCTAATCCAGTGATTGAAGCAGATCAAACTGTTTATTTAAAAGATTATCAAAAACCTTCTTATCTTGTTGATTCTATACATCTGGATATTCAAGTCTATGATGATCATACCCTTGTTAAAAGTAAGCTCGTGATGCAGCGTCAAGCTGCTGGTGATTTGGTGTTGTTGGGTCGTGATCTTGAGCTTCAATCCATTACGCTGAATGGCAAAACGCTGACCAATGAGCAATATCAACTTGATGCTGAACAATTGGTCATTGCCAATACGCCTGATTTAGTCGAACTGAATATTGAAGTATTGATTCATCCTGAGTCAAATACTCAGTTAGAAGGGCTTTATCAAGCTGCGGATAATCTGTATGTAACGCAAAATGAACCTGAAGGTTTTCGTAAAATTACCTTCTATCCTGACCGTCCCGATGTGCTTTCAGTCTTTACCACACGTGTTGAAGCAGACAAAAAATTTCCTGTCCTCTTAGCCAATGGTAATTTGATTGAGGCAGGTGAAGCAGGTGAAGGTCGTCATTATACCGTTTGGCAAGATCCAACCAAAAAGCCAAGTTATTTATTTGCATGTGTGATTGGCGATTTGGCAGTACTGAAAGATCGCTATACCACTTCTGAAGGTCGTGATGTCGCTTTGGAAATTTATGCTGAAGCCAAAGATATTCCAAAATGTCATATTGCGATGGAAGCATTAAAACATTCGATGCGTTGGGATGAAGAGCATTACGGTCGCCCTTATGATCTTGATAATTATATGATTGTGGCGACAAGTGCATTCAATATGGGGGCAATGGAAAATAAAGGCTTAAATATTTTCAATACCTCATGTGTACTTGCAGATGAAGAATTTACCACCGATGCTGCAATCATGCGTGTGCAATCCGTCATTGCCCATGAATATTTCCACAACTGGACAGGTAACCGTATTACTTGTCGTGATTGGTTCCAATTGTGTTTAAAAGAAGGCTTAACGGTGTTCCGCGATCAGTCATTCTCAGAAGATTTACAATCGGCTGCGGTACAACGTATTGATGATGTTGCTGTTTTAAAATCACATCAATTCCCTGAAGATTCAGGACCATTGTCTCATCCACCACGTCCTGACCATTTTGTGGAAATTAATAATTTCTATACTGCTACTGTTTATGAAAAAGGTGCGGAAATTAACCGCATGATGGCGACATTGCTTGGTAAAGAAAAATTCCGCCAAGGGACAGATGAATATTTTAAACGTCATGATGGCCAAGCGGTTACGGTTGAGGATTGGGTTGCAGCATTAAGCGCAGGTTCAGGCGTAGATCTATCGGCATTTCTCATTTGGTATAACCAACCAGGTACACCAAAATTGCAAGCCCAAGGTGAGTATGATGCTGCCAATCAGAGCTATCGTTTAAGCCTAAAACAAAGCTTAAAAGCACATGCAAAATATCCAAACCTCAAAGCTGTTCCGATTCCTGTAGCATTGACTTTATTTGACGCTGAAACTGGTGAGCAACTGGTATTGAATGCTGAAGCTTTGTTTGAAAATGGCGTGAAAGATGGTGTCTATTTATTTGATCAAAATGAAGCAAGCATTGAATTTACAGGCTTAAAAGCTGCACCTGTGGTGTCGTTATTGCGTAGTTTCTCTGCACCTGTAAACCTTGAATTTAACTATTCAGATGAACAGCTTGCATTCTTATTGCAGTATGAAACCAACGGCTTTAACCAATGGCAGGCTGCTCAGACTTTGCTTGAACGTATTTTGTTGAATGGTCATGATGCACAAACTTATCTTGATGCGATTCAGAAAACTTTACCTTTCGTCATTGCCAAAGATCCACTATTGGCTTCGCGTTTATTTGATGTACCGACTGAGGGTTATTTAGGTAGCCGTATTGATCAAGATTATAATCCTATAGTGGTCAATGAAGCGCGTGAAGCTTTGTTGAATACTTTGGCACGTGAATTGGGCGGTTTTGTTAAAGAAACTTATCTGAGCCTTGACCCAATTGCACAAAAAGAGTTTTCTCAGGCAATGGGTGTGCGTGCGCTGAAAAATATCATGCTGAGTCTGCTTGCACGTCAGGGGGATAGCGAAGTCTTTGATTTGGCATACGAACAGTACCAAAATACCGGCAATATGTCTGAGCGTTTAGGTGCTTTAAAAGTCTTGGTCTGGAATGATGCACCTCAGGCACAGGAAGTTTTACAAGACTTCTATACACGCTTTAAAGATGAAGCTTTGTCATTGGATCAATGGTTTATGATTCAGGCAGCACATCCAAAAGCAACCGCAGAAAGCATTGCTTATTTAACCTCTCATGCTGATTATGATTTGGCTGTGCCGAACCGAATCCGTTCAGTATCAGGTGGTTTAAATGCTAATCCTGTCAATACTTGGAGTTTTGGGGTTCAGCATTTTATTGATCTGGCAAAATATTTGGATGAGAAAAATCCGATTGTGGGTTCTCGCTTATTGCAAGTCTTGTCACGTTGGTACACTTTGGCAGAGCCACAGCGCAGTCAAGTGAAAGCTGAGCTTGAAGCGTTGAAATCTCAAGTGAAATCTAAAAATGTCAGTGAAACCCTAAATAGTATGTTAAGCATTTAATTTTAATTAAGTATTTGATATATAATAATTTAGTCAGCTATTTGCCTTGTTTTTATAGGGCAAATAGCACTTTTAGAACTTATAGAAAACAATAGTTTAAGTTGTGGTTTTGCAGGTTATTTTTCTGTCATTTCTGCAAATGGTAATCCAATTCCAATATCAACATCATTCCAAATAATTTCATGTCCAGACTCATAATGTTCAGTCATTTTTGCAGAAGTATGTCCTGCTAAAGCTTGAGCACTACGTCCAGCCTTCTTATGTAAAAAAAATAGCCAATGCTCTAATTTCATGAAAACTTGGACGTTGCTTTGATGAATATTTTGGATAGGCATTGGTTGGTGTTACTAACTTAGAAAAAGTTTTAGTGATATATTGTTTATCTAATTGAGTGATGTGTTCTTTCACAATGTCAATATTTGGACGACCTTTACGTTTTGGTATCCTATGAATAATAAAAGGGCTTTCAATACCATCATTACAGCGGTCTAAAACTTTTTGTAGCTCATTATCAATTTTAATTCGTACATATCCAGCACCTTCAGAAACTTCAAATTCATCTTCTGGATCATCTGTGGTTTTCTCTTGAGCAACATGAAGATAGCCATCAATAATATCACTCCATTTCATATTAATAATATCAATACGTCTTTGTGTAGTAAGCATGGCAAGATCGATAGCATTTTTCATCCATGGTTCTGCTGCATTACGAATTTTTGCTAAACCTTCAATTGTGTGTCGTTTTCTTTCTTTATGCGGAAATTTCCTTAAAGTTAATTTTGCTGGGTTGTTGGTACATAAACCTTTACTGACAGCAATATCAAATATTTCTATCAAAATAGATCGAGTTTGGTTAAAGCCAATGGTCGAGATCGTTATATGACTGTAGGTGGTGGACAAGAGTGGAATGAAGCATCAGGTATGATGATCAATCGTCCACAACAATTATTTGATACTCAAACTCAGCAGTACCTCAATGCTCAGCCTACACAGCAACAGACAGGTCATAAGGGCTCATTTGAGGAGGGTAAAGTTTATACTGATGCCAATGGCAATAAAGCTGTATATCGCAATGGGCAGTTTCAGTCTGTGGGATAAAATATTTTAATCATTTTGAGAAAAAGCCAATTCATCTTGGCTTTTATTTTTATATTTAATTACACTGCATTTGACCACCTATATCCCGACAAACACGACCATTATTATAATAAGTACCATTATTGCCATTATATCGATTGCCTTGATTATCCCAACAACCTGATCCATCACAACTAGTCATATGTGTAGGGGCTTGAGCTTGAGGCATGGGTGCAGAATAAGAGCCATTTGAGCTTGAGTCGCTATCACCACTAGATACATTTACTCCATCCATTGCAGCGAGAGTTCTTAATTGGTTTGCGGTTAACTGACCATTTTGAGAACCTTTATATGGTGTGCTCGCTTCTTGAATAATTTTTTGTCGTAACGCTTCTTGCTCTGGTGTCTGTTGTGGTGGTGGATTTGGTCTATTCACAGGTCGATGATAAGCATCACGTGGATCGCGATAAGTTGTTGGAATAGATGAATTAGATTTAAACTCGTAAGGTTTATTCGTTGATTGAGTTTGTGTGGTGTTGAGGGATCGAATAGTTTCAATAGGTTGGCGCTTAATACCATTTGGAGGTGGTTTACTTGAGTAGGTCACATTTCCTTTCGCATCTACCCATTTGTAAATCTCTCCGTTTGTAATAGGACTAAATAAAAAAGCACCCAAAAATAGAATTGAAAGAAGTTTTGGTTTCACAGTACACCTTATTAAAATTATTAGTTTGAGAAGACAAAATTTTTGCTGATAGCAATTCTAGATTAATTTATTCAGTATTTGAACATGATATTCAAAGGTTGGTGACTTTGGGAATATAAGAATTGGAATAAGTAGATTTTGAGTTAAGTCATACTTGGGGTGAATCAGTTACTTATTTTTTTATTTAAATTGTGATGTTTATAACAAAAATGTAACCATAGAATTTAGGTTTTTGAGTATACTAGTCGACTTCAATGAATTAAATTTCAATAAAGAAGTATTATTAATGAAGATTAAAATAATTTTATTATCATTTCTTATTTTTAATTCTATGGCTGTTTTAGCCAATGATGAAAATAAAGCCTATGATTTAAATTCAAAATTAAGAGATGCTCCGTTGTCCTTGACTGTTTCTGAAAATAATCAAGAAAGAATTAAACTTTATAGTTCTATTAGTAGTCAATTTGCTGCATTGAGCGTACGTAAAAATAGCGCTGTTTATAGCAAATTTAAATCTGAAATAGAAAATAAGTGTAATGCATTGAAAGTAAATAATATGGACAGTGTAAGTTCTGCGTATTGTAAAGCCTCACTAAACGGTACAATCTATTTCAAAATGCCAGGTGAACAATGATGAAAATAAAAACATTAGTATTATTAGGACTTTCAGTGATGAGCTGTACAAGTTTTGCGAATAGTAACTTAGAAAAGTCATATCAAAATATTCAAAATACAATGTGTGCTGACAATCCGTATGGGGATAGTGTAGCTTGCTATTCTAAACAGCATAAACAGTTTAGAAATTTGGCGGATAAAATACGGGGTAATAATCCACCAACGAATAAAGCAGCACAATGGAATACTACTATCAAGAACATTAATGCTCTTAATGAGCTTTGCACTAAAATTTCTAAAATTGAAGCTCCTATGGAGGGTGCAATGGGTTTGGGAGTAGAAGATGCGTGTCAATCAGAAATGTTATCGATTGCACCATATAAAAGTTATCAGTTATTTAAGAAGTAATACATCATTTAGTGATGATGAGAAACCACCTTCGGGTGGTTTTTTATTATCCCCCTCTAAGGTTCGACCCAATCCATAATAAAAACCATGATTGACGCATATCTTTAGGAGTGTGTCATGTCTGATTTTGAAAATAAAAACAAAGCTAAAAGTACTTTTGATCCGAATACTGCCAAGCCTATTGATACTCCATTAGTTGCAAAATCAGATGGTTTTAATTTTGATCCAAGTACTGCAAAAGAAGAAAAAAAAGGAGTATTGGGGCATTTAAAAGATACAGGTGCATCCTTAATGAGTGGACTGGCTGGGGCAGCAGAAGCAACCACAGTGGGTTTGGCTGATTTGTATACTGAAGGTCGAGTAGGAAAGGACATTGATCATTCAGGCTATTATAAGTTGGGTGAAGCACAAAAACATTGGTCTGATCAAAAAACAGAGATTGCCAAAGAGCAAGAAAAGACCCGACACAATACAGATGGCATTTGGAATAAAACCAAATATGTTTTAGAAAATCCTTCTCAACTTACAAATGCTGTTGCTGAATCATTGCCCTATATGTTGGGCGGTGCAGCATTGGGACGCGTATCCAAAATTGCAAATCCAAGTGTTGCAGGGGCAGTAGGTGAAGGTGCTGTCATGGCAGGATCTCAAGCAGAAAGTATTCGTCAACAATCTGATGATGAGTTGCTCAATAGTGGACAGGAAGCGGTTGCTGCTGGGACAGGTGTGATTGGAGGTTCTTTAGGTGCCTTTGGCGGATGGGTTGCTAATAAGGTATTTAAAGTTGCAGATGTAGATACTGCACTCCAAACAGGTCGTCTCACTCGTGAACAGATAGGTGAAGCTACTTCACAAGTTAAAGCAAAAGATATTCCTTTATCTATAATTAAAGGTGCATTTTCTGAAAGTTTTTTAGAAGAGCTACCTCAATCTATATCTGAGCAGATTTTACAGAATTTGGCGTTGGATAAGCCTTGGCATGATGGTGTTGAAGATGCAGCCGTCATGGGTACTTTGGCAGGTATGGCAATGGGTGGCGCGGTAAGCGGTGTGGGTAAAACTGGTGATTGGTTTGTTAATAGACACAACCCAACGATACAAGAGCTTTCAGAAAGACAGCAACAAAGACAATGGGATCAAGAAGATAATATAACACAACAGCGTTTGCAGGATTATTACAATCTAAGATCACAACAAGAACAAGAAAAAAATTGGAATGCACATGATGATCCGAAATCTTTAGCCGATTTATCACATTATATTAATAATCAAAAAGGACGATTTCTAAATCAACCTATAGAAGAAATGGGAAATTTAGGAAATCGAATCGGGTATCATCCAGACGAGGTTGATTTAAACCATCAATTAGCTGTACCTAAGGACGTTATTCAGGTATCTCCAAATGGAGAGGCTTGGACTTCTGAACAGCGTCATGGAATACAACAAGAAAAAAATGATAGACGATTAAGAGGTGAGAATTGGGTGGATGTAACGCCAATCCCTAAAAAATCTGAACAATTAGGTATTAATCCAAATGATGGACCAATGTCATCAGCAGCAGCTTTGGCGGTGGATAGTGGTGCATCACCTATAGCCCAGTTAGGTTATACAGAGCAACAAAACACTTCAAATAATACAACACCTGTGGATTTCCAAACACAGCATGAATCTAAGGTTAAAGATTTATATGCTCAAGGGATGGGTGAAAATATCACTTTAAAAAATGGTGAGCAAGTTCGTTTAATTCAAACAGTGGATGAAGCAAATGGTGAAGGTGCTTACAATTTAAATGCAGTCAATCAGGATGGTGAAATTGTTGGAAGCCTTGGATACTTTACTGTTGAAGATGAAAATGGCAACCGATTCAATTCACAGTTACATGTAGATGAGCAACACAGACGTAATGGTATTGCTACAGCAATGTATGATTATGCTGAAGCGAATGGTGCAAAAATCCCAGAGCTTGATGCTACAGCGGGAGTATTACGTACAGAGCAAGGTCAAGCATTTCGTGAAGCACGTAATGCACGTCAAAATGGCATAGAACCAAAGCAAAAAGATGTACCTGAATTTAATATTGATCAAAAGTTAGAGAATGTTGACTATAGTATTGATTGGCATAAAGAAAATATTGAACTTGCGACCAATGAGTATGATAAAAAGCGTTCTCAAGATGCAATCAAAGAATTACAAGAAGAACGTCATGACTTGGTGCAGAAGAAAGATGCCAATTTAATTTTAGGTGCAGATGGTCAAAATAAGTGGTTTGGTAGTCAAGCTAAAGCTGATGCATTTATTGCTAAAAAAGAACTTAGCAATACTCATCATGTTGTACAGACCGAAAATAAACGTTTTGAGATTCAGCCGATTATTACTGAAATTCAAGATCATAATTTAGCGGCGAATACATCTAATCAAAAAGGTTTTCAAATGGAGGCTTTGGATCATGGTGTTTTAAATGTGCCATTGTCCAAGCGAGGTGATATTGATCAACAAATCGATCAATATAAAAAAGAACAAGCAGTGATTGAAAAGGATCAACGAGATGTTCGTAAGATAGATCACCAAAAAGCACAAACTGTTGCTAAATCTTTGTTTAACCATTTAAGTAAACAGCATATTGAGTATTATGCTGATCGCGCCAAAATTACTGTAAATGCTGCAACAAAAGAATTAAAAAGTATGGCGCACTGGCAGCCGAATAAAGCAATAAAAATCTATAATGCATTGAAGGAGGTTCAGCAAAAATCACAATCTGAACTTAGTGTACCTAGCGAAATTACTGAACTTGAGCAACAGTTTAATGCGATAAAGGGAAATAGCGTTAAACAGGCTATTGAAAAAAGTAAAATTAAAAAACAGATTGATCAGCTTAAATCCCAGCACACTGAAATTACTACAACACCATTTGGTTCTGAGCAAATTCAAAAACAATATGGTGATACAGTTGAAAGTGTCATGTCTGATATTGAAATTTTGGGTGATGATTTCACAATTGATTTGCATGATAACAAAAAAAAGACCAATGCATTAAATAATCCTAATTATAACGCTGTGCAGAAAGCTGACGGTTCAGTAGAAATTGTAGGTATGAAGCATCCAACTACAGGAGAATGGATAGGACAGGAACCTGCATCACAGCAAGATTTACAAGATAGTGCTGAAAATATACGTGCTGAAAAAATCCGCCAAAAAGATATAGCTGACATGCATAACAGTGTTTATGGTTTGGCTACAGATGAACAGTTACAGGAATCACTGAAACATTTAAATAAAGAAATCAAGAAAGCACAAAGGCAAAGTGAGAATGAAGTTGTCAATGGAAAGCGTAGCACACGTAAAGCTGTTGCATCTGGGGCTTTGGATCGTTTTTTAAAAAATCGTGTGGATTTGGAAACTTATATTAAGGCGCGTAAGAATGGGGAACTAAAGCAAAGAACAAAAAATATAAAAGATTTTAGCCGTAAAATAGCAGAACAAACACAGGTAAACGTTATAATTCAATCGGATTCTGAAATTGGGCAAAATGGGGTAAAACGACTAGATAACATATTTACTGAAATTTCTACCAACCAATTTAAAGAGAAAGAGAATGATCGATTTACCTCACGAAGTAAAAGTCAGCAGCAGAGTCGAGATCGCTCAGATCATTTACCAACAAGCGACACCAGAGCAAAAAATTCAAATGGAATCACTGCTGAAGCGAGTGATGGAACTTCAAGTGCTCGCCCAAACAGTGACCCAAGGACGCAAGAAGATTCAACACGAACTTCTCAATCTGATATTTCAGATGGGTCATATTTTCACCACAGACAGCGAAGTATTCTTCAAGATTCAGAAAGAGGTCGTGGACAAGCACTGGCAGGAGTATCAGAAAAAAATCAGCGATTAAATTCAACTTTTGGGGTTTTTAATCTGAGTCGTGCTGTTAAGCACATTATTTCGCTTTTTAATCATCTCAAAATGACCGCTACACAAGATGCGTCTTCTAGTGGACGTATCAATCTCAGTCTTAATGATAGGATCAGGGTCAGCAAAGTTGGGGATATGAATACCAATGGGTTTAGTGTTCAGGTTATTTCTAGTTTTAGTGATCTTCCGAAAGTCATACAAGATAAGGCAACCTACCAAAATGAAAATGGCGAAACCCAAAATTATGATGTAAGCGGTGTTTGGCATGATGGCACGCTTTATGTGGTTGCTGATCAGGTTTACGGGGATAGCAATAAACAGCTTACTACATTTGATGCTTATGAGGAATTATTGGCACATGAAATTGTTGGGCATTTTGGTGTACAACAGATATTTGGTCGAGAATATAAAACCAAGTTACAACAATTGTTTAATGCACTTGGTGGGCTGGAGGGGATCCGCAAAATAGCTAAAGATAATGGCGTGAATATGCAGCAATTTGAAAGTGCATATATTGAACCATATATCCAAGGTGTAAAAGATGAAATTTATACTGAATCTGATGTTCAGCAGGCTTTGGTCGGTGAGCTATTTGCATTTGTTGCACAGAATGCTGAAAAGAAACCCTTTGTGCGTCAGAAATTAAAAGAAGTGCTTGGTTATATCCGCCAATGGTTTCGTGATCGTGGTTTTGATAAATTTCTATCACGTTATAATGATGCTGACCTCATGATGTTTTTGGCAGAAGCTCGTAAGGCTGTGGTCGATCAACGTTATTTTGGAAAGTATAAAGATCAAAAAATAGAAACAAAACAAGATTCTAATATTCCTCAATATAATCGAAATATCAAACCTACCACGCCTATAGCTATTCAATCTGATTCTGAAATTGGGCAAACGCATTTTATTCCAAGCCACCTAATGGACTCGGTGAATAAATTGGGTGATGTCGTTGATGATTTGGCATTGATGAGAACGGAAGGAGTTGAATATGATCACGACTATGCTGTTCAGTTGCTCAATAAAATTGCTACTTTAAATCCAAATATAGAGGTTATTTTTACACGTAATCCTAAGCTCGCAACAGGATTATCAGAAGGTGGCTATTATCTTTTTAGTCAAGATGGTACTGAAAAAATCTATATCTATCCACAGGGTAATTGGGAAAGTGATATTTTAAGCTTGGTAAATCATGAACTTGTACATGCTGTGACATATCAGGCAATCGCCCAAAATAAAGTTACCAAAGACGATCTAAATTTTTTAAAAAAAATGAGTGAGACGCTTAGAAATTGGATGTTTAAAAATCCGATGGCGTTAGATGAGTGGATAGAATATCGTTTTGATTATGGTATAAATGATCAATATCATAATGAATTAATAGCAGTATTTACCGCTGAATCTGATGTGCGTCAGTCATTTTCTTCATTACAGGAGCAACTTTTCAATGAGTCAAAAGAGCAAGCAACAAATTTTGCAGGAACACAAAAAAATGACCATGCAGAATTTCAACAGACTCCCTCAAGAGATCCAGCAAGTACTGAAAGATCTTCCTCAGCAAGTCGAGAAAGCGCAGAGAATAGGGCAAGTCAATCTGAACGACAGGATAATTCAAATAGAACTAGAGAAACTAGGACTCAAGTACACTTTTTAGATGAGTTTGACGATATTGTTCAAAGAATCATGGCGTTAAACCATGAGCAACACAAACAAAACAGAAATGCTGAAAAGAATAAGGATAAACCTTTATACAGTCGTCAATCAGCGAGTAACTCAGGTTCTACAACCCAACAAGTACACGATGTTCTTGTAGATCGTTTTGGTAAAGACACTATTAATGAGTTAGAGCGTCAAGGTAAACTTGAAATCATTCAAGACTATCAGGTTCAAGGTGTTGAGGGCTTTTATCATAATGGTAAAGCTGTACTCGTTGCATCAAATCTGACTGCTGAAAGCATCGTTCCAACATTCCTGCATGAGTTGGGTGGTCACGCTGGTTTTCAAAATATGATGAACCAGAAGCAATATAATGAGTTGATGCGTCAGTTTGATAAGTTGGTTGAACAGCGGCATCCTGTTGCTTTGGCTGCAAAATTACTTGCGGAGCGTGAACAAGGCTCTGAACGTCAGCAGCTTGAATATTTGCCCTATTTATTAACGCTTTCAGCAACAATGCAACAACGCAATGTGATTCAACGAAATGCACTGCAAAAGTTGATAAATAATATCGTTTCGTTTGTCAAAGCATGGGTATTTGATCAATTTGGTATCAATCTTAATTTAAAGCCTGATGACATGCTTGCTTTGTCGGAACGGATGATCCAAAAAAATAGTGCTGCTATACAAAGTAAAGAACAACAAAACCCAAGTGCAGTTTTTAGTGAAAAGACAAAATCTGTATTTACTGATGCTTTTACCATTGCCAAAGATGAACAGCAACGGATTGCAAAAGAAATTGATGATTTGCTTAGCACACTTAAATCATTACCAGATCCAGTGAAAATGAAAATGCCGCCAGTATTGTTAGCATTGGATGGGGTAAATGGTTTAAGTGTACAGGATTTACCACTACATTTAGATCGTCAAACTATTCGTAAAATGATGGGGCGTGTAGATGGGAAGCAAGATGCAGGACATCAATTAACTTTAGATCAGGTAAAACAATTAATTAATGAAATTACCAATCCTGTTATGGTTTTTAAGGATGGGGCTAATGGGGTGGTCGTCATTACTGAAATGAAAGATCGGCAGGGTAATCCTGTACTCAGCGCCATTCATTTGAATAAAAAATGGAGAGGATATGAGATTAATGATATCGCTACCGCATTTAGCAAAGATAGCACCCCACACATTTGGTTTAATAAGAACCAAAATAATATTGTTTATTTGAACCAAGAAAAAAGCCAAGTATTTGCACGATCGTCCTCTCACCAATTAAGAGGGGCGGTGCAAAACATCTTGGCTTCTAATAAAAGCTCTAAATATCCTACGCTTCCCCACTTCTTAGGGCAGTTGGAAACAACCCATGTGGGAGTAGTAGGTACTAGAACCTTTGATGAAAGTCCTGCATTGGTACGATCAGTTCCGACACAATTACGGAAGATGGTTCACCAAAACAAGACTTCTAATCAAACTATACTTTCACCTGAGGATGTTGTCAATTTCGTTGAGCAGTCCAACAGTTCTTTATATAGTCGTCAATCTCCTCAGAAAATGATGGATGATCTTGCACAAAATATTAAAAATATGTCTGTGAAATCAATCAAGGATAAAACAGGTTATAAGTTTACGGATTGGTTGGGTATTGGCTTATCGGCATTAGGTCGTCGACAACTGACAGAAATCTATTCCAAGTTATTGCCACAGTTAAATAAATATAATGAATTGGCTGCTCAAATGGATGCAGATAAAAATGATGCAGGTGCTGAAGCAGATGGTATCGTGCGTGAGTGGGCAAATCTAAAAGATGAAAATGAGCTTGCAGATTTGATGCATGATGCGACTTTAGCAAAAATTGACCCTGCTCAACCTTATGTATCAGGTGATAACCGTATTAAGTACCAACAGTTGAGACAAAATTTCAATGCTTTATCACCTGAAGCTCAGGTTATGTATATCAAAGCACGTGATGCTTATAGAAAGCACTATGCAAAAGTTCAGTCTGCAATTAAAGATCGTATTTTAAGAGCAGCTTTATCGAGCCAGAAGAAAGCGGATCTGATCAAGCAAATGGATGATCAGTTTTATGGTTATATTAAAGGTGTTTATTTTCCCTTAGCGCGTTTTGGGAAATATGTTGTGGTCGTACGTAATCAAAATGGTGATGTTGAAAGTGTAAGTCGTGCTGAAACCATGGGAGAGGCACAAAAAATACGTTCTGAGATGTTAACGAAATTCCCACAATGGAAAGTTGAACCTGTGATTCAAGATAAAGCGTTTCGTTCTGCACATGATGCTGTTGGGCGTGGTTTTATGTCGAATTTATTTGATGAAGTCGCTAATTTGGGACTGTCGAGTGCAGAGCAAGCGTCTTTTGAGGATACGTTGAATCAGCTTTATTTGTCATCTATGCCTGATTTATCTTGGGCAAAGCATGGGATTCACCGTAAGGGAACGGCTGGATTTAGCCAAGATGCACGACGTGCTTTTGCACAGAATATGTTTAGTGGTGCCAATTATTTGGCAAAGTTGCGTTATGGTGATCAATTGGCTGATCAGCTAGATGCGATGCAAAAACATGCTGATGATCAAATTAAGCAAAATCATCAATATAATCAATCCACAGCACAAAGTGTGATTGATGAAATGAATAAACGTCATGAAAACTTGATGAACCCTAAAGGGCATCCTTTATCAAGTGCATTAACCAGCTTGGGCTTTATTTATTATCTAGGGCTGTCACCAGCAACAGCGATGGTTAATTTATCACAAACTGCATTGGTGGCTTATCCATTGATGGGAGCCAAATGGGACTTCGACAAAGCAGGTAAAGAATTGTTGAAAGCATCCAATGATTTTAGAAAAGGGTTGGAATTTCATAAAGTGAAATGGCAAGGCACAAAAACTGACCTTTATAAGGCGGTTAGCTCTGATATTTCCAAATTTTTAAATAAGGATGAGCAAGCAGCATATCAAAAAGCAGTAGATTCAGGAGTGATTGATGTTACTCAAGCACATGATTTAGCAGGAATTGCACAAGGTGAAGATAGTGGTGTAATGTGGAAGACACGCCCAATTATGCGTGCAGCGAGTGTCATGTTCCATAGTGCTGAACGATTTAACCGTGAGGTGACTTTTATTGCAGCGTATAGATTGGCACGCCAGTCTGGTGCTCATCATGATTTGGCTTTTGATCAGGCAGTAGACGTAACATATAAAGGGCACTTTGATTACAGTTCTGGGAACCGCCCACGTATTATGCAGGGTAATGTTGCTAAAGTTCTTTTACTGTTTAAACAGTTTGGTCAGAACATGCTTTATACCTTGGCTCGTCAGACCTATCAATCTATTAAAGGTGAAACGGATGCTGAGAAAAAAGAAGCACGAAGGGCTATTAGCGCAATTTTAGCAATGCACGCAACTTTTGCTGGTGCATTAGGTTTACCTGGTGTTTGGTTTATCATGGCTATTGCTTCAGCATGGGGAGGTGATGATGACGAACCATGGGATGCAGAAATCGCATTACGTAATTATTTGGCTGAAGCATTTAACCCCACCATTTCAAATCTACTGATGAAAGGTGCGCCACGTGGTGTTGGTATTGATGTGTCTAGTCGAGTTGGTATTAACAATCTTTTATTGCCTGATGTACAAGAAGGGCTTGAAGGTAAGCGTTGGGCGGAATCTGCTATGGCTGGGGTTTAGGACCAGTAGCAGGTATGGGTACCAATTTAATCAAAGGTAGTCAGGAAATATCGGAAGGGCATAATCTTCGAGGTGTAGAAACGATGTTACCAGTGTTTCTTAAAAACTTTGCAAAAACCTATCGTTATGCTGATGAAGGTGTGCAAGATAAAACTGGTATATCTATCATGGATGAAGTGAGTTCAATGGACTTACTTGTACAAGGTATGGGCTTCTCACCATCTGATGTGCGGACTGCGAATGAAGGTAAATCAGCTATTTATCAATTTAATCGAAAGTTGAATGAGCGTCGTAGTCGTCTGATGACATTATGGTCACGGGCGAAAATGATGGATGACCAACAAGAAATGGATGAGGTTTGGAAAGAAATTCAAGGCTTCAATGATAAAAATCCATCATGTCGTATTACTCGAATCAATTTAAATCAGAGTTATCGTAATCGCCAGCGTCGTATAGATCGTGCAGAAGATGGCATATATTTATCACGCAATCGTCAAGATACACGTGCAGCTGGTTATTTTGCTTTTGGAGAGTAAAGCCACCTTACGGTGGCTTCTTCAATTATTTACTTGCTAAATATCGACCAGTTGTGAGTAGCTCACTCCCATAAACAAAGTCCAATAATCCATCAAATTTTTTCGAAAATTCGGCAAGATTAATAGGGTAGTACCCTTTCAGCAATGGCATTGCTGATAACTGTCCATCATCACGGACATGGACAAACCACGAATGGTATTGACCACCGTTGTATTCGTAATTGATTTGTTGAGCTACCTGAATCACTTCATGTGGATAAGGCAGAGTTTTGACTTCTTGATGTTCTAACTTTGCTTTAATCTGCATGTTTTCAAGATAGAATTTTGCATCGTCAAAGTGGATGGCTAATAGCTGAATATATTTGCCAATTTTAAAGTGATTATTATGACGTGACCACATTTCCATTCGAGCTTTGCCACAGTTACCTGCGCGTTTTGCAACAATTGTTTGAAGTTCTGATTGTTGTGTTGGGGAAATAGTCTGTTGTGAGTTAATTTTCTGAGATAAAGTCTCTTTATCTAAAATATCTAGTACCCATCTTCGGAATTGTTTTGCAATTGCTGTACGAGCAAAGATTGCAATTAAGTGACAACCACGTAAAGAGAATATACGCGTTTTAGATGTTAAATTCGAGAACGTCAAATTGACGCTCTGGGAAATATCAATAACTTGTGTCATTGTATGATCAAATTCATCTGAATTACGTTCATATACTTTATTAAGTGAATCTACACGAGCATAGCCCAAGGCATTCGCTAGTTCACTACCTGTAATCCAAATTTGTCCATTTTGTTGAACAGGAGAAAAATTTACATCATTAAAACTTAGTGCTAGAATTGACATAAGTTTGATTCCTTTTGTTAGGGTTTAAACACAAGCAGATTGATTACTTTGGCGAGTGCGATCTGCTTTTTTATTGTCTATATACTGCTGAAGTACTTCAACAATAATAGTATTCATGCTTGTAAATCGCTCGTCAGCGATGTGTTTAATATTGTGCATTAGCTCAGGAGGCATTCTCACCTGTGTTCTTGCTATTTCTTTCATTATTATCCTCACACTGTTTTAGTGTTTAAAAATAATACCACTACAGCGTTAATGAAAAAAGCTTTTATTCCTTTGTAGCCAGATAAGCAGATCAATGGTAAATTATATCTTTCACTGTCATGTAGACAGCTTAGAAAACTACTGCGTTAATGTTTACTGCCATGTAGGCAGCTTAGTTAAACAAGAAGCTCTTTATAGAGCTTTTTTGTTGCTCCAATAAATTGAAGTAAACTTCTTAATTGCTGTTCACTGACCTGAACTTGCCGACCGTGAATGAATTGGGGTATATTACTCAGTGTTGGTATCTCTTTGTCAACTGCAACTAAGCCCCGATCCGCCAAGATATTGTGGGCTTTTTTGTGCAAAAAATTCAATGCCGAATATAAGCAAAAATTTCTTTTTAATGCATCCTTTATTTTGAATATCATATTTATTCCTCTACATGAAGTTGAGATTATTAAATTTCTAAAACGTTATTTTGTCAATACATGAATTTATTATTTTTCCAATGAATCTGTTTTTCTAATAATAAATAGATTATTTTAAAATTTTTAGTTTACTTATTTGGTTGGTGAAATTTTTATAAAAGTCAGTCAGTACTTACTGACTTTTATGAAATCATAGAATCATAAATGTGATTTATCATAAATATGAATCATAACATCTACTTATGGTGGTTTTTGAGTTTTTAATAAACTTTTTATATTTGTTTAATATAAAATAAACTTAGTTTAATTTATTATTTAAAAGATAGTTTTTTTAATGAAAAAGATTTACAGGTTTAATGAAAAAGATTTGCAGGTTTAATGAAATAGATTTTCAGGTTTAATGAAATAGATTTTCAGGTTTAATGAAATAGATTTACAGGTTTAATGAAATAGATTTACAGGTTTAATGAAATGGATTTACAGGTTTAATGAAATGGGTTTACAGGTTTAATGAAATGGATTTACAGGTTTAATGAAATGGATTTAATTAAACATTATATAAGTTAATTATCATCCCCCCTGTAAGCCTAACGAAATACACAAAAATAATTTTAAGATAAATCAAGTTATTTAGCTTTAATGGGGAATGTAATGCAAGAGAATACGATTCCATGGATCATCAAAATTGTATCTGCTGTTGTAGGTGCAATTCTCGCTTTGGTATTGAGCGGAGATATTGATAAAGAAGGAAAAATTAAAGTTTCTTTGGGTGTTATTGGTAAGTTTTTAGCAAGTGTCACTGTGAGTTTATATGGTGGTTCAGCCTTTATTGAGCACTTTAATTTATTAACAAAATCGATTATGTACCAAGGTTTTGTCATGCTTATTTTTGCTGTTTTTGGATTATTAACAATCGGCATTTTTTATCAATCCATTGCATTATTAAAAGGTAAATCAATTGCAGAAGTCATTAGTGAAATTAAAGCTGCCTTTATTGCAATTTGGGGTAATGGTAAAGGAGAAAAAAGCGAATGAGCATTAATCAAAATGAACAAATTGCACAAGCTTTTTCATGGCTCAGAGCAATGTCAGGAGGCAAATTAACTCAAGGTCAAGTTAATGCTGGTGATCAAATTATTGCAGAAAAAGGATTAAAGATTTTTGCTGATTTAATTGGTTTTAACATAACAAAAACGACTATTTTGGAACAAAGAAATATATCGGAAAAAGGTTTTACGCTTATTCGTGAATTTGAAGGTTTGCAATTAGAAGCTTATAAAGATACAGGCGGAGTTTGGACAATTGGATTTGGTACCATTAAATACCCAAATGGAATATCAGTTAAAAAAGGTGATACGTGTACGATTCAGCAGGCTGAACAATGGTTGAAAAATGACTGTAAGTGGGTTGATACTTGTCTTGATAAAAATATCAAAGTTCATCTTAATCAAAACCAGTTTGATGCATTGGCTTCTTTTGTCTACAACATCGGTGAGACTGCTTTTGTAAAAAGTACCATGTTGGCTTTGATTAATGAAAATAGTTTGACCTTGGCTGCAAGTCAATTTGATCGTTGGGTGTATGACAATGGTAAAAAGATTCAAGGTTTGGTGAATCGTCGCAGTAAAGAGAAAGCATTGTTTAAAAAAGCCCTCGGGTGAGGGCTTCTCTCAATCTAGATTTATTCAAGTTTTCATAAAAAAATACTATTTCTTCTTCAGGCATTTTGTGCCGTTTCCACCTGGTAGGCAATCACATGCATGCCCATCGCCATCACGGTCTAACCTTTTCCAACCTGTTTGTCCTGATTTTTGGCGTTGTTCATACCATGCCTGTGCCTCTTTTTGTGTTTTAAAGTCAGTACATTTTTTGGCATAAGCTTGGATAGAGGTGAACCCCAAAACTAAAATAAGTAAAATTTTCATAAATTATTTTAAAGTCAAAACATTACGTGAAGTCTAGCAACTCTTGGGTTGTTTGTTCAATGAATCTAGTTAGAAAGTCTTATGAATAATGGTTTGGTTGACAAAATGAAAATTTAGTCCTAAAAATTGGTTGACAAACTTATAAATTAGTCCTATTTTGGTTTTATCCTACATTTCAGAGTTTTTTTGGATTAATTTATATGAAAGAAAAAAAGTTACATCCTCCCTCAGCATTCGAACCTCAGTTAACCAATGAAGTACTCGAATATTTCGCTACACCAATGCTTGATATTTACTTTGATGTTCATGAAATATTAAATAGTGAAAATGACCATAACTATACACGTGGTACAACAATTTTTGGTCGTACATATGAACAGTTTAAAAAATTAATTGCTTCAGATGATTGTCCAGTAAAAGTTCATATTAAAGACGGAACATTTAGATTTGTTTTTCAAATTGGTTATGCGCAGATTGGTTTTTGTAAAGGAAGTTCTACTGATCCTAAATCATTAAAATTAAGAAAATATACACCAACGAATTATGACCTATTTCAGGTTGATGATAATCAACCTGTTATTTGGAAGTTCATCCTGAATGAGCCTAAGTCAGAAGAAGAAGAGGCATTTGTTGAATTTGTAGGCTTTAATTTAGCTGCTGTACCTGTAGCTTATTGGCGATCTAATGATACTCAAGATGGCAGCAAGTTACATTTAGTCGATCCAATTACTCCTGAGTCTATTTATTTAGATGCTCCTTTGGTTGAAGATCCTGATGAAGATGATCTTCAAGATGAAGATTTGAATACCAAATTTAAATAGTAGCAACAAGCAATGTCATTATGAATACGCCTTTTAATGGATTAGAACTAAAGCTTTTAAGGCAATTTAACCACTTGTCTTTAGAAGAGTTAGGTCAGCACCTTAAGTGCACACGGCAGTATGTTCACAAAGTTGAGACGGGGCAAACTATACCTAGCCCTCAATTTATTGAACAAGCTGCCACTTACTTTAATGTTCCTGAAGAGTTATTCACCCATGTAAAACCCATATTACAGGAAGACCAAATCCACTTTAGAAGTTTGAGATCTACAAAGGTTGCAACAAAACAAGTTGTGATTGCACGTGGAGAATACATTAAGCGTTTGACTGAATATTTGGATGCTAAACTTAGATTGCCTAAATATGATATTCAAGGCTCTGACCGTTCTAGCTCTATAGAAGCTATAGCTGAGCAGTGCCGTGCTGATTGGGGACTTGGTTTAGGTCCAATTAGTAATATGATTCGCCTATGTGAGTCACATGGCATAGTTGTTACAACTTTCCGCTCATTGTCAACGGAAGTGGATGCACTTTCTTTAGCTACGGCACGTCCTATTTTTGTTCGTAATGAAGCAAAAGAAAGTGAATGCCGTCAGCGTTTTGACCTTGCTCATGAGCTTGGGCATTTAGTGCTTCATGATGGCATGGTGACTGGTGATCGTATTACTGAGTCTGAGGCAAACCAGTTTGCATCAGCATTATTGATTCCTCAAACAATGATGCGAACTCATTTTCCTACATGGTTTAGAGGTGGTCGTTACAACTGGGCTAAATTAAGTGAGTTTAAACAAATTTGGAAGGTAAGTAAGGCTGCGATTCTATATAGAGCGAAGTTTTTGGGATTATTGACTCCAGAACAATATACCAGTGGTGTAATTGCTTTGAGAAAAAATAGTGAATCTATTGCTGAAAAAGAAGATCATCTAATTCCTAAGGAGAAACCTGAGCTCCTTCAAGCCTGCTTTGCTATGCTCGCGAAAAAGAAAATTTTTGCAGAGGATATAGCTCAAGCTTTGAATGTAAATGTTGGCTTTCTTGAGAACTTGGTTGGAATGGAGACTCCAAGAAAGCCAAGAGTTTTAAGAATTGTAGAAGAAAGCGCCTAAGGGCGCTTTCTTCTTTATTTTTCATAAAATTCTTGAAATATAAAAAAATATAATTATCATAGGTCTAATTTTATATATTTTAATAAAACATGAATCGTTTACCGCAATATAATGGTCACAATAATTACGTTTGGGGTGATTATAAAATTACGAAAAAATCGTTACAGTTATCTCCTATAGAAAAGCCAGATATGTCGCCATTCTTAGTTCATATGACAGGAAAAGACCAAATATTAGATATACTTAAATCCGGTAGTTATGATGATTATGGATTAATAAGAGCATCAATACCATCTCAATCAAAATCGAAATGGTATAAGAGAGAAGTTGTTTGTTTTACAGAATCAGTATTACATTCTATTGACTCCTTTCGCTATATTGCACACAACCGTTTTCAATCTAATCTTTTTTATGGTATTGGTTTTTCAAAAGATAAGATGGCGATTCGTGATGGCATTAGACCAGCTTTATACATGGATAAAAAAACTATTGGTAAGTTGGCATCTCTGGATAAATATCTGCAAGATTTAACAGAGAATTTTACAGAAGAAAACGGAATGTTAAAGGAACTCTTAAATGAGCTAATACCATTCATCACACCTGTTTTCCAAGATGTGGAGAGGCAAGGATATACATGGGAGCGTGAATGGAGATATTATAATGCGAATACAACAGGGTTTGAGTTTTTTTATAAGGACATAGCAATTATATGTTGTCCACCATCAGAGAAGCCAGCTATAGAAAAGCAGTTGGGCAGTTATTCTAGAAATATTCGGTTCGTGAGTACATGGGGTGAATATAATGAAGTTGTAGATTTTATGAAAAGCCGACAACACAATTTCACTTCAGGTATGTATGCAAACACAAAAAAAGAACAACTAAGTCTACGTAAACAGGATGTAAATAGAGCAAAAAACCAGTTAGAAGCCTATAGAGAATATGCAGAATCACTTGCCAATCAAATAACTATATTGGAAGAACATATATCTAATTACGAAAAAGAATTAGAGGATATAGATGTTGCTTTGAAAGAGGAAGCTGTAAGGCAAGAAAAAATAGAAAAAGAAAATGCAGACCGTCAAGCTATTTTGGATTCAAAATGTGATGATTGTGGAAATGATTTTGAACCGCAACAAAGAAGAACAAAATATAGCAAAGGATTGGATTTTGACCGAGGGCTACAACCTTATGTATGTAGAGTGTGTGCTTTAAGGTTAGGAATGAATATTGATTAAGAAGCTCTCTAAAGAGCTTCTCTATACTCAGCTGGTAATGTTTGAGAGTCATAACAAATTAAGCTTCTGGATAATAAGAACTTACCAGTACCACGTTCAACTAAGTTACCATATTCATCTATAGTCATATGGGATACAAGGGGATCATCGAATAGGATCGGCATAGGGTATTTGGCGAAGGGATTATGAAATACATAAAGTCCATCAAATATTGACTCTTGGTATTTTTCCTTAATAATTCCAGTATGAATATCAGGAATTAAGCTTTCCTCCATTTCATCATCTCTAGTATATATAGCATTAAATACACAGTATTTATTAGTGTCAGATAATTCAGCTAGTGCACGCACTTTTCCCCAGGTAGCGTATGGATTATAAATAATGGCATTAATATTCTCATACTCAGGTGTTGTAAAAAAACCAAGAGGAATTTCAGCTCCATTATCTTTTTCAACAAAGTCCATTTTTTCTCGGGGAATATAATTTAAATTTTCAGCTATAGCTTTTTCTTCATTCAAATAAATACCATAGAGAACGGCAATAATTCCTCGATGTCCAGTAAAGTGTGAATGTGGTCGATCAAAAGAGTTTAAACCAAGTAAAAAGGGTTTGCCTATTACATGGGGTAAATTACTATAAGAACTTTTAAATTTTCTGGATTTCGCAACAATAGAGTTAGCAATTCTAATGATGGATTTTCTATTAAATTCTGCGAAATCAATATCAAAAGATTTATGACTTTCAGTAAAACCATATGCTGGAAGCCCATCTTGTTCTGGATTAGCAATAGTTGCTTCAATACAGAAATTCACACCATCTTTATGACCAACAAAGTCAGGTGCATGATGAGAAAAATTTAAGTTTACATTATCTTCTTTTAATATTTTATGGAGATAAAGTTCCAAAAATGAAGATTCAAAAGTAGTTTGAAACTCCTTCACAAACTTATTATCTCTATCTGTGAATCCTGTTGCCCAATCTGTAATTACATTTCTTTCGGCATGTAATGCAGGATTTATTAATAGTTTAAAAATATCATGTTGTTTGTCATCAGTAACAATTGGTGTAAATAAATCCAATTTAAGCCTCCACGTAAATTATAAATATCTTAATTGTAAATTAATCCCTAAAACTTTCACTTCTAGGAATAGAGTACCAGTAACGTATCTTTTTCCCGTCATTTAAGGTTTCAATATTAATAAGCTGATACTGTGGGTTTCTATAAAATAAATCTGAAATCATCTGTTCAACACGGGCTATTCGCTCGTGTAGTGACTGTTTAGGATAGTCTTCAACACAATTTAAATCATTAAAATAAATAGAACGACCAGATTTTCCTTCATCTTTAGACTTTAATCCTAAGTCCATCAGCTCTAGCATTGCTGTATTTAATGATAGATTATTTTTTTCAGCGTAACCCATTAACGCCTCATATTGTTCTTGGGGCATGCGGACTTGTGTGCGTTTCCAATCATCTTGGGAGACAGCTCTCCCTGTCTTATTTTCAGACATTTTAAATGCTCATAAATTGTATTTGACATGATAATAACACTATGGGATACTGAATTCAATGGCAAGATAATAGTGTCATTATTGTTTATTAATTATAAAAAAAGCCCCTCAATCTTGGCGGACTAGGGGCTTCTTATCCATTCTCGGCAAGGAGATTAGACATGAATAGTCTATCATTTAATGCAACACAATTTCATCCAATTCAACGAAATGATGGTCAAATTTGGATTACATCGTCTGATCTTGCTCGTGCATTGGGTTATGCACGCGAAGATTCAGTTTCACGTATATATGATCGTAATTCTGATGAATTTGCTTCTGATATGACCTTGACCGTCAAATTGACGGTCAAGGGTTTTGGTAATGGTAACTCTGAAAAAGAAACTCGTATTTTTTCATTACGTGGTTGCCACTTAATCGCTATGTTTGCCCGAACCCCAATAGCCAAAGAATTCCGCAAATGGGTACTTGACGTACTAGAAAAAGAAGTCCTGCAACAGCAAATCGACACACGAGTAAAAATTAACGTAGAGCAGCAAGCCATACTCAAAGAGATCGTAGAGCGACGTGCCCAAGGTGAACGCAAACTTCATGCGGAAATATGGTCACGACACAACAAGCATTTCCATATACCACGCTACAATGAGCTTTTGGCAATTCATTTCCAAGATGCTGTAGATTACCTAGAAACGCTAGAGATCAAGGCAAAAGGGGAGATTCATATAGATGACAATCAATCTATAGAAACACTGTGTATACATGCCAAGCTATTTCAAGCATGGTGGAAAACACACAGTCCAACATTGGGCAAATTAAATCCAACCCTTGAGTCAATGTTGCATGACAATATGTTTTATATGACGACTGCCATAAAAGAGCTATGTAAAAAATATGATTTAAAGTTGCCAGATTATGACTATGAACATATGTTTGAGCTGAATAAGTTACCGCATCAAAGGTACTTATTATTGAAGTAAAACTAGACCGTCTTAGGGTAGTTTTTATCTTGAAATGAGGATTTGGCTTGCTATAAATTAATGTCAAAGATATCAATAAAAATGACTACTTATATTTAGGTTTTGTCATTATTTTGCAGGAATTTTGCAGGTTGATTTTTTTAATATATAATCATTAATAATTTCAATAGCCTAGAACAGACATAAGATTGAAACCCTAAATAGTATGTTAAGCATTTAATTTAAATTAAGTATTTGATATATAATAATTTAGTAAGCTATTTGCCTTGTTTTTTATAGGGCAAATAGCAAATATGATTTGATTGATAAATTCACAATATTTAATTGCTTTCTATGGTATGTATTCTGCTAAAAACTAAATATCACATAGATACATTTTAAGTTTATCGATGAGTATTTTAAAAAATGAAAGCTAGTTTTATTCAAGTTTCTTTATTTATTTTAATATCTTTACCAGCATTAGTTTTAGCGAATAAACAAAATTTACCCACATTAAGTCATCCAACTCTTGCAAACTCTCAAGCTCAATTTGAACAGGGAAGAAAATATTATTTTGGTGAGGGTGTGGAGAAAAACTATAAACAAGCTTTTGAATTATTTAAAAAATCTGCTGATAAAGATAATATGCTTGCACAGCACTCACTTGGATTTATGTATTTTAAAGGCGATGGCGTCGAACAAAATAATCAACAAGCACTCAAATATTTTCTGCAAGCTGCAAATCAAGGTTATGCAGAATCACAATTTAATGTAGGTCTAATCTATGTAAATGGTTTAGGTGTTGCTCAAGATTACAGTCAAGCTTTTGATTGGTTTTTAAAAGCAGCTCATCAGGAATTACCTAAAGCAATGAAAAATATTGGTCAGATGTATGAATCAGGTTTAGGTGTTCATAAAGATTTAGAGTTAGCAAAAAATTGGTATCAAAAAGCAGCCGAAAAAGGTGATGCAGATTCACAAAAAAAGTTTTTGAATTTTTAATCGCTTAACTTCTGTATTTAGGTAGAAGTTAGAAACATCACCTCATCACCTTCGGCTTGATATGAGTTTATTGGAATTAACCTGATAAATTTAAATTCATATTTCTTTTTGATTGACTCGTTTCGATAATGCCTCGGCACTTTCCACCCGTTCCGAATAACGATCGGTCAGATAGGCAGTTTGCCCACGGGTGAGCAAGGTAAATTTAAACAACTCCTCCATGACATCCACAATACGATGATAATAAGCAGAAGGTTTCATCCGATCATTTTCATCAAATTCCAGAAATGCCTTGGGAATAGAGGATTGATTTGGGATGGTGATCATGCGCATCCAACGTCCTAAAATACGCAGTTGATTGACTGTATTGAATGACTGTGAACCACCACAGACCTGCATGAGGGCTAAAGTTTTACCTTGCGTTGCCCGAATTGCACCCGCAGCAAGTGGAATCCAGTCAATCTGTGCTTTGAAAATTGAACTCATTGAGCCATGACGTTCAGGTGAACACCACACCATGCCAACAGTTCATGTAATTCTTTGACTTTGGCATGGCTTGCATCGCCATCTTCGGGCAATGGCAAACCTTTAGGGTGAAATATTTTGACTTCAGCTCCGAAATATTCAAGAATTCGTCCAGCTTCCTGAACAGCAAGGCGGCTGAATGAACGCTCTCGATTGGAGCCATACAACAATAAAATTCGTGGTGGATGTGGCAGTTCCTGAGCCTGTACGTTTGCCAAAGTCGGTTGTTCGAGTAAATTCAGATCCAGATGAGAGAGTGTCATATATCATTTAACTTTTTAAAAATATTTCTTTTTTAACCACAGTGACACACCCACCAGACTGATCAGCACGGGCACTTCGACCAAGGGACCAATCACAGTGGTAAATGCCACAGGCGATGCCAAACCAAAGGTGGCAATGGCGACGGCAAGTGCCAATTCAAAGTTATTGCCGGCTGCGGTAAAGGAAATGGCAGTGGTTTTGGCATAGTCATTGCCCATCCATTTGCTCATAAAAAAGCTGATGAAAAACATCACCACAAAATAAAGTGTCAATGGAATAGCAATACGCAGAACATCCAGAGGCAGGCGAACTACATCGGCACCTTTCAGGCTGAACATTGCCGCAATGGTCAACAGTAAGGCAATTAAGCTGAGCGGGCTGATTTTAGGAATGAAGCTGTTTTGATACCATGCCAATCCCTTTTGTTTAACCAAGATCCATCGGGTCAGAAAACCCAATAAAAATGGAATACCCAGATAAATCAGCACTGCATGGGTAATGGTCCAGAAACTAACCTGAATGATTTGCGCTTCCACCCCAAAAAATGGCGGTAAAAAGCTCAGGAATAACCATGCATAGGTACTGAAAAACAGGATCTGAAAAATACTGTTAAATGCGACCAGCGCAGCAACATATTGATTATCACCACAGGCGAGATTATTCCACACCAAAACCATGGCGATACACCGTGCCAGTCCGATCAAAATCAATCCTGTCATGTATTCAGGATAACTTTGCAAAAAGATGATCGCCAATCCAAACATTAAACATGGTGCAATCAACCAGTTTTGCAACAAGGATAAAGTCAGGGTTCGCTTGTCTTTAAAGACCTGTGGCAGGGTGGCATAGTCAACTTTGGCAAGCGGAGGATACATCATCAAAATCAAGCCAATTGCAATGGGAATATTGACTGAGTCGATGCTGAGCTGGTTCAGTGCAACCGATGCCTGTGGAAACCACACTCCAATGGCAACCCCGACAGCCATGGCAATAAAAATCCATAGCGTTAAGTTACGGTCTAAAAACGAAAGTTTTGCAGCCATGTACTACTCGCAATGGATGGATACAGAATGTTGATGGTTTTTCAGGATGGTGGATGGATGCTCGTGTGCCATGATGCTTAAAACAGACTGCGCCCATTCGGGAAGATCAGGATGCAAAGCGTAATACACCCATTGTCCACGACGCTCATCTTGTAAAATGGCAAGATTTCTGAGCAGTGCCAGATGTCTGGAAATTTTCGGCTGGCTGAGTTCGAGTTGCTCCGTGAGCTCACAGACACAGACATTTTGTTTTTCAATCACCAGTTTCAAAATATCTAAACGCGTTGGGTCTGAAAGACATTTAAAAAAATCGACTTGGTTCATGTCGGTATTTTCCAATATATTTACTATTGCGAATATACGGATATCCATATATAAATGCAATATCCATTTCGATTGAGCGATCTCATGTCACAAAACATTAAGATTTACCATAATCCAGCCTGTGGCACATCACGCAATACTTTGGCATTGATTCGAAATTCAGGACAGGAACCTGAAATCATTGAATATCTGCAAAATCCGCCAAGTAAAGCAGAGCTGATTGATTTAATTCAGCAATCAGGGTTAAGTGTTCATGCAGCCATACGTCATAATGTCGAGCCTTATGAAACATTAAAATTGGCGCAATCTGATTGGAGTGATGAGCAATTGCTGGATTTTATGCTGAAATATCCAATTTTGATCAATCGTCCTTTTGTCCGTACAGCACTTGGTACTCGATTGTGTCGACCGTCAGAACTTGTTCTTGATCTTCTGTCCGCACCGCAATTAAAGCCATTCAGCAAGGAAGATGGTGAAGTGATTATTGATGAGCATTTACAACGTGTAAAATAATAAAGCAATTTCAATTGCTCTAAAAAAGTATCTAGGATGAATATCCTGCGCGTTTTCAGATTTACTGTGTTGAGTTTTGAAATGACTTTTGAAAGGCTATTAACATTGAATAAACTGTCAAAATTGTTAAAATGCCTTTCTTTTTCTGTTTTCATTTTGCTTTATTTTTTTGATTAAGTGCAAAATGATAAAAAACAGTATCTTACTTAAGGATTTTCTTAATGCTCTCTATCTATTTAACAGATGTTCAAAAAAATGTTCAATTTAAAGATTATCCAGGTGAACATCCTGTTAAATTTATTTTAGGTTTTAAAAAGATTTTTCCGAGTGTTATGGAGTTGTTGTTGCCTGTTCTTCCACAAGATGAAAATTTAGAAAATATGACTTGGGAATCAACAACACAAGATTTTGAGACATTT
Organism: Acinetobacter sp. R933-2; assembly: GCF_030325485.1. Taxonomy (NCBI): domain Bacteria; kingdom Pseudomonadati; phylum Pseudomonadota; class Gammaproteobacteria; order Moraxellales; family Moraxellaceae; genus Acinetobacter; species Acinetobacter sp. R933-2. The sequence goes on along the minus strand of NZ_JACAIJ010000012.1, from coordinate 20,813 downwards.
AAATTATTATTAAGCGGTTGGGGTGTGATTGAATTACGTTTACAAGCGATTCGTCAATTTAAAGATAAAAACTATGCGGATCAGTTGGTAAAAACAGCTCAAGCAAAACGTAAAGCGTTCTTGCAAAGTCAAAAACAACTTAAAACAGTAGATTTGGATTATCTTTTTATGCATGAGATTCATGCTTTGATTGATGCTGAATTGGTGGAGCTTGGTGAGAAATTCTATTTACCTATTTTACGTGATCTTTGGAAAAATAAAGTAAATAATCAAGTATTAAATGCTAAGTTTTGATGTCTTCACAGATCATAAAAATGCTAATATAAAGTTGGCATTTTTTATTACATTACAATTACTCTTTTGATTTATGTACTGTATAAGTCAGATCAGACAAATCAAAACCTAAACTTTTAGCATAATTTAAATATTCATCCAGTACGGTCTGCTCAATCTTTGGTGAGCGACTTAATATCCATAGGTATTTTTTATTTGGACTACCGACTAAAACGACTTGATAATTTTGATCAATTTTTAAAATCCAATAATCACTACGAGCTACAGGTAACCAACGAATCGCATTCGGTAGAAAGCTTACGGTAAGTTTCGTGTTTTCTGGGGCATTTTTTACAAAAGCTTCACCAATTGATTGCTGTAAATTATGATTTTGATCCCAGCATTGATTATCTACTTTAAGATTGCCTTGTTCATTTAAAGAATAATGTGCTGTCACATTATAATCACACTTTTTTTGAAAAAATAAGGGCTTACGGGCTATCTCATGCCATGTTCCTAAATATTTTGTTAAATCTACTTGTTGTGCTGTAGGTATTTTTTCAGCACCGATATTGGCTAAGGTCACGGCTGCTAATAAAATCAGACCACTAATAAATAATATTTTCTTTGTTCTTGATTTCAACATAGGGCTACCTTTTGAGTTGTAACATGTCTGTTAAGATATAATTTATTAATATCAATAATTTATAGCATAGATTAAGATGATCATACATGGATGGAGATGAAGTGAGTAATATTTATTACTCACATGATTTTTAATATAATCTGGATTTAAACTTGATGATTAACAATTTGTTATACAAGTTAAAGTAGAAAGCTTATTAATGGATTGATATCACTAGATATTGAATACATTCATTGAGATTAAAAAGGATAGCTTTGCGATGAAAGCTATCAACTAGCATTTAAAAGAATATTTAGATTTGAACCCAATTATCTTTCACTTCTTGTGAGTCTTTATTGAGTATCACTTTATTATCAGTGGCTTGGCTTACCCATGATGTTGGAATCAAATGATGATACCCATCCCCATGTTTAGTTAATTTAATTTGATCATTGCCATGTAAATGATCCACCTCACCAACTTTAGTTCCACAAGATGCAATAACATCAGCATGATTATTGATACTTTCAACATTAATCGTAGTCATTAGAACAATTCCTATTTCAAATGTGATTGAGTCTTTACCGTATAGTAAAATATTTTTTAAATCTTAATTTGTAATAAAAGGGATACAAAGCGGTTCTTAATCTTACTAAAGGTTTGAATATATTTACACTGTTGTATTTGGAAATGTTTTTTATTTGCTTTAGGTCTTGTAATGATAAAATAGTGAGAGATATTTTGAATTTTTATTAAAAAATGCTGTTCAATGTTTTATTGAGTATTTTCATGATAAAAATAAAAGACGGTATATAAATTATGTTTTGATTTCTGTAAATAAGCCGTTTTTTATTTTATATTTCAATGTAAAATTGGGCACTTAGATAAAAATGAGACTGAAAAATGCAAGTGCTTTTAAAAAAAATAGCGCTAGGTGTAACCACTTTATTTTGTTACAGCACATTGAGTTATGCCCAACCCCCTCAAAATGCACAAGATCTATTAAAAATGATCACTTTACCTGTACTAAAAACAGAAAAAAGTGAAGATAATATTACCAGTTACTATTATAAAGACTCTAAAAACAATTATTTAGTTATTGGAATTGCAAAAGAGTTTATTGATGTGAGTTGGTCATTTAAAAAATCTCCAAATGAAGCTTCAGAAACAAATCAACAGATTAAAACAATAAGTAAAAAACTTTTAGGAGAGGAATGGCAAAGTTTATATTCGGCGATCACAGAAGGTGGAACAGTTGACTATTTATCACAAGATGATGGTACTGTGATTACAGATGCAACTTGTTCAGCAACACAATGTGGCTATCAAGTTCGTCTTGAGCAATAACGGCTTACTTCATTATACTTTGTTATGAATTTGATTTTATAAAGAAATTTTGAATAAGTCGCTAAGCCTTCTTTTTCTACAATTTGACTACTGATGTAGAAAAAGAAGGTAATAACTTGAAAAATGATTTTTGAACATTTTGCCTTATCCATCCTTCATTTTTAAAAGAGGGGGAAAGGGTTAAGAAATAGCAACTAAAGTATTGTATTGCATGTCTTCTAACCAATCATTGATATCAAGATGATTGGCAATTGAAAACTCATTATTGACTTTAAATACCAATAATGAATCATGAATACTCATAACATTAGCCAGATGTTGTCTGATAATTACAGCATCATACTTGGTATTGATCAGCCATGTTGATTGGTTAACACGAATTGAATGATCATAATCTTCAATCGTTTTATTTACTTCATCAAAATGATCTGGGTAGAGAGAGTTTAAAATAATTAAATAGTTCATGTGAATAACCTCCATAAAAGAGATTTAAAATTAAATATCTTTTATTAATAATGTGACTTGCATCACTTAATATTTACTCTAACATTAAATTTTTTTGACAAAATCAGAAAGTGTCTAACAATTTTGTTTGAATTGATTGTCTTTGGTTGTTTTAGTTTAATTACTTTACATCTGAGTTACATTTTATTTTATATATATTTGAATGTAGCAGGGATAAAAGTTTTTCATCAGTGTTAAATTGAAGTAAAATTCATGCTTAAATTATTTAAATAATAAGCTCATCTAAAGATGGGCTTTTTTATTATTTCTCCCTGTAAGATGTTGAGGTACTGTAATGTTGGTTAAAATTGAAGATGGTTTTTATTTAAACTCATCGCATATTATTGCAATACATGTTTCTAAAAGTATGATAAATCAAAATTTCTTAATCGAAATTGAATATACGCCTAATCATCAGACAGCAACAGGGTCTTATCAAAAATCTTTTATGAGTAAATTAGATGCGGATGCCTTTTTGCAAAAATTGCATCAACAGATTTTATAATTGATCAATAATGTATTTTATTATGGATTGAAATTATGAGAAAAGGACTTCAATTTTTGTGTGAAGTTGAGTCAAATTACTTTTATTTCATGGTTAGTTTTTTAAATTTAATGTGAATAATACTGTAATAGCTAAATTAAAAAAATAGATTTCATTTTTACATTTATAAACATAAAAAGTCATGTTAAATAAGACAAATAATTTATCTCTATATAAGATACCAACCAGATGGTATGTTTATGTATGCGAGAAAAAGATGAGTCCATTATTAAATGCTTATGCATTGTTGGCTTTAGCAATTGTTTCAGAGGTTATTGGCTCAACCTTTATTGTTAAATCAGAAGGTTTCAGCAAGTTACTACCGTCGCTTGCAGTGATTGTTTTATATAGCATCGCTTTTTATTTATTATCTCAAGTTGTTAAAGTTATTCCTTTAGGAATCACTTATGCAATTTGGGCTGGCGTTGGGATCGTGTTGACTGCTTTTATTGGTTTCTTTGTCTTTAAGCAAACTCTTGATTTAGCGGCAATATTGGGCATAGCCTTGATTATTTCAGGGGTTGTTGTTATTAATTTATTTTCTTCAACAGCAGGGCATTGATAAAATAAAATGAGTAATTTACATCAGCGGAAAAAACAGCCTGAAAAAGTCCGTCAATTAATTTTAGAAAACACAATGCGCCTCGCAGCGGAAAATGGTCTTAGTGGTGTCTCTATTCAAGCTGTTGCAACTTTATCCGATGTGAGCAAAGGCGGTGTATTTCATCATTTTGCAAATAAACAAATTTTAATTACGGCAATGATTGAAACTGCAATGCAAAAAATAGATCAAGAAATTGAAAAATATGTAGCAGTTGAGCATGACCAATATGGTTGTTTTACAAGAGCTTATATTGAATTAACATTAACAAGTGAAAGTTTTGGGATCGGATCATTATGGTCAGCATTATGTATGACTTTTATTTCAGATCATACTTTTTGTCAGCAATGGAATCAGTGGTTAGAGCAGCGTTTAGTCAAACATCAAATCACTGATCAAAGTATGCATTTACAGCTATTGCGTTATGCTGCGGATGGTGCTTGGTTGATCGAAGGTTTTAAACCTAACAATCAACACAAGCTTATCGAAATTAAAAAAGAATTAATTCAACAAACTTATCATGCACCATCTCAGTTAAAAAATTAAACTGCATTTAGCCCACGCTGAGCATAAATATTTTCAAGTGTATCAACCAAAGTACGTGTTGTTTGGTCAATTTCAAAATTTAAATAGTCGCCAATATTGAGTTGCCCAAATTTAGTTAAACGAATTGTTTCAGGAATTAAGTCTACAGAAATTTGCTGTTGGGCTTGATTGACCTGATTGATTGTAAGACTACAGCCATGTAAACCAATAAAGCCTTTTAAGAAGAAATATTTAATTTTTTCTTTTGGAATTTCAATATCTAAATGTAAAGTTTGTCCATTTTTAATGATGTTTGTAACTTGGGCTGTACCTTCAATATGCCCATATAAATTATGTCCGCCATTTTCCATACCAATTTTAAATGAACGTTCAATATTGACTAAATCATCTGCTTTTAAAAAGCCTAATGTTGTTAATGAGAGCGTTACATCTGAAATGTCAAAACTGACCAGTTTTTTATCTGGATGAATGGCTGTAACAGTTAGGCATGTTCCATCAATTGCAACGCTTGCACCAATAAAAACATCATCTAAAAAGCCTTGGCTATTATTGACTAGAATGGTGATATAACCATCATGTTGTTCAATACTTTGAATTTTTTCAGTACCAAGAACAATACCTGTATACATTTTACACTCATCTGAATTTTGAAAAATTATCTTTATTAATAACATAAATCAGGAGTGTTGCAGATAATTATTTATGATTAAAAGTTCAAACATCGGCAATAAAAAAGCCACGATGAACGTGGCTTTATAGCGTAGTTATGACTTGCTATTTTTAATAAAAAAATATTTTAGCTTTCTAAAAGTACAGAACCATACTGTTCACGTAAGTCTTTTTTCAGCATTTTACCCGTACCTGTTAATGGAATTGCATCAACGAAAATAACCTTGTCTGGAATTTGCCATTTAGCAATTTTATCTGAATAGTAGTTTAATACATCTTCTTCAGTGACTTCAGCACCTTGTTGTTTGATTGCAATCACAATAGGGCGTTCATCCCACTTTGGATGAGTTGCAGCAATGACGGCTGCCATCGCAATATTTGGATGACTCATTGCAATATTTTCAAGTTCTACAGAGGAGATCCATTCCCCACCTGATTTAATGAGGTCTTTAGCACGGTCACTGAGTAGGAGGTAGCCATCTTCATTGACTGAAGCAATATCGCCTGTATCAAACCAACCATCTGCTGTCGTCGCACTGTTAGATTTTCCATAATAAGACTCAATAATCCAATGACCTTTTACTTGTAAATTACCCGTGGTATGACCGTCACGTGCAACTTCATGAGTGCCATTTTCTTCATCTGTAATACGAATATCGACACCAAAAGGTGGGCGACCTTGTGACAGACGAACTTTTAATTGTTCTTCTGAAGACAATTGTTGATGTTTGGCTTTCAACTGATTACTGGTGCCAAGAGGGCTCATTTCAGTCATACCCCATGCGTGAATAGTTTCACAGTGATATAAATCTCTGAATGCTTTCATCATTGCAGGTGGGCAAGCTGAACCACCCACAACGTTACGATTGAGACTGTCTAAGCTACTACCCAATTGTTTTGCTGCGGCAAGTAAGCCTTGCCAAATGGTTGGAACACCTAAGGCGATATTCACTTTATACTGGTCGATCATTTGTACTAGACTTGCACCGTCTAAGCCTGGACCAGGAAGAACAAAAGTACAACCGACCATTGCAGCAGCATAAGGTGTCCCCCAAGCGTTCACATGAAACATTGGCACTACAGGCAACATCACATGATTTGCTGAAAGATTTAAAGAGTCAGGTAAACAAATGGCATAAGTATGTAGAATCGTTGAACGGTGGCTATATAAAGCACCTTTCGGGTTGCCTGTTGTACCTGATGTATAGCAAAGAGAACTTGCTGTATTTTCGTCAAAGTTTGGCCAATCAAACTCAGCAGAGTTTTCTGCAATAAGTGCATCGTAAAATTTTACTTCAGGTAGTGCAGTCGCTACATCTTGGTCAAAAGCACCTAAGCAAATAAAATGCTCAACAGTTGGGGTATGTGCTTTAACGGCACTAATTAAAGGTAAAAAAGTTTTATCGAATAAAACAACTTTGTCTTGAGCATCATTAATAATGAAAACAAGCTGTTCTGGAAATAGGCGAGGGTTAATGGTGTGGCAAATCATGCCACTACCTGAAATGGCATACCAAGATTCTAAATGACGATGGTTATTCCATGCAATTGTTGCAATACGGTCGCCATGTGCTGTTCCTAAACTTGCTAAAGCATTCGCAAAACGTTTTGAATTTTCAGCAACATGTGCCCAATCAGTTGTTGTTATTGTGCCATCTGTATTTTTAGAAATGATTGCTGTATCACCATGATAACGTGCTGCATGCTCAATTAAATTACTAATCAGCAGCGGCTGAAGCATCATATTTCCTTGCATATACTATCCTTTATTTTGTTGTAAATTGGTTGGTCTTTAGATAATCCGTTCTATTTAAAAAGCATCAAATAGAAAAAATACTTCTTCATCCTAGCGAAAAATAAGCTGAAAGCAATCAAAAAATTAACAATTTTTTTGTAACGAAAATAAAGGTATTTAATTTTAAAAAACAAAGATTTATGAAATTATCATTATTTGAAAATGTTGTGGCAATATATAGACTAAAGTCTAATTTTTATAATGTAAATATAACTTGAAATAGTTCACAAATATGCTAAATATATGAGACACCTTTATAAAAATATATGTTTTAGGATAAAACATGAAAAGGTTCAACAATGGGAGGTTATGAATGTTTCAAAAGATCAAAAAAATTTTGTGTGTACACCAATTTGAATATGAGATTAATGAATACTCTGTTGTGACTAAAGAATGTCGTAAATGTGGTATTTCTCATTAATTTTATATGAAAATACAAGCGGAATATCATCACATTATGTGCTTTAAATGTAGTGTGATGATATTGAAAAAATAATATAAATCTATCGCAATATTTTTATTTAGTTTTTATTTTTTTATTTCAGTTAAAATAAGTGATTCTCATATTTTGAATTTTTATTGAAATGTCGAAAAACTTTTCTCTAGATAGCTACGTTGTTGATCAAAGCTTAGCTGATACTTTAACGTGGCTATGCCATCATCAAGATTGCTTTGATTCTTTTCAATATGATGCTTTTACTCAAGAATTAATTGTCAACCATGCCAATGGCAAAGATATTATCCGAGAAGGGATGTACTTAAATGCAAAATATGGCATTTTGATTACTTCATTATAAAGTCTAATGAATTTGTACGATTCATATTTTTTTGTACATAAAAAAAGCGATAAGTTAAATATCGCTTTTTCATTAAAAATATGACTTTTTGAATTAGCTTTATTTAGCTTGCCATTGCATCCACAGAGAGTTCGGCTGCTGTAGGTTTAGCTTTTTCAGCTTTTAAACCAAGTTTATTGAAAAGTTGTTTGTCTTTGCCTTCGCCTGCGTTTGGCGTGGTTAATAATTTTTCACCACTAAATAATGAGTTTGCACCTGCCATGAAGGCTAAAGCTTGATCTGAATCCGTTAAAGCTTCACGTCCTGCTGACAAGCGAATATAGCTTTTTGGCATGATAATACGTGCCACTGCAATGGTACGAATCCATTCTGTGACATCCAATTTCTCTACATCTGCTAATGGTGTACCATCAATAGGAACAAGCATATTGATTGGCACAGATTCAGGATGTGTAGGTAAAGTCGCAAGCTCTTGCAATAAACCAATACGGTCATTGCGGTTTTCACCTAAACCAACAATACCACCACTACACACTTTCATACCTGCACTACGTACATGATCGAGCGTGTTTAAACGGTCATCAAAAGTACGTGTGCTAATGATATGTGAATAATATTCACGTGAAGTGTCTAAATTGTGGTTGTAGTAATCTAAACCTGCTTCATGTAAACGTTCAGCTTGAGATTGGTTGAGCATGCCTAAAGTCATACAGGTTTCAAGACCTAAGGCTTTGACTTCACGTACCATTTCGAGCACATAAGGCATATCGCGTTCATGCGGATTACGCCAAGCAGCGCCCATACAAAAACGTGATGAACCAGAAGCTAATGCTTCTTTTGCTTCACTAATAACTTTATCTACAGCAATACGTTTTTCAGCTTCAAGCTTAGAGTCATAATGTACTGATTGAGAGCAATATTTACAATCTTCAGGACATTTACCTGTTTTGATTGAAAGTAGTGTACTGACCTGAATCGTGTTTGCCTCAAAATGATCACGGTGAATCTGTTGAGCTTTAAACACCAAGTCTAGAAAAGGTTGTTCATATAAGGCTTGGATCTCGTCACGTGTCCAATCATTTCGTACTAAAGGCATAGGTCAAATCCCTGAAAATCTCGCTATCTGTATTTATCATACACAAATCATGCCAAAGCCAAAGGGCAAAAACGTCCAAATTGTAATTGGCATATTGACTTAAGATTATCATATAAATTCAAAATAAAAATAGTAATTTACTTACAAAGTTGACTGTTTTTTACGTCATTTACTCGCATAAATGAGTTTGAAACTTTTGCTAACTTCAGTGTATTCGTCATTAAAAAAAACAAATATCAGTAACTTGGTAAAGAACGTGCTTTTAAAATGAGGCTGAAAAATAAATAAATTTTTTAGATATTTTCCTTAGATTTTCTCAGTTGTTCGGCAATCGCCCAGTCAACATGGATTTGCACAATCTCATCATGAGTCGATTTTTGTTGCTCTAAAGCTTGTAAAATTTGGGGTGAAAATGGTGCATTACCTAAACCAATCGCAATATTTCGCATAAAACTTTGATATCCTGTGCGTCGAATTGGACTGCCTTCTGTGCAAGTTAAAAAAGTTGCTTCATCCCAGTGCCATAAGTCTAAAAGTGAAACTTGATCTAACCCATGTCGCGGGTTGAAATCTTCAATACTGGTTTTTTTTGCAAAGCTATTCCATGGACAGATCAGTTGACAATCATCACAACCAAAAACTCGGTTACCAATGCCTCGTCTTAATTCTTCAGGAATGACACCTTTATATTCAATTGTTAAATATGCAATACATTTTCGAGCATCCAACATATAGGGTTCAACAATTGCTTGCGTTGGGCAAATATCAATACATGCTGTACATGAACCGCAATGTTTGGTCGTAGGTCCATCAAAAGGCAAATCTAGGGAAGTAAATAATTCACCTAAAACAAAAAATGAGCCTGATTTTTTATGAATGAGTAAAGTATGCTTACCTGTCCAGCCCATTCCTGCATTTTCAGCCAGTGCTTTTTCAAAAACAGGCGCAGAGTCAGCAAAAGGACGCGATTCAAAATCACCAATTTTTTCTTTAATTAAATTTGCTAGCGTTTTTAGTCGTCCACGCATGACTTTATGATAATCACGCCCTCGAGCATAACGTGCAATAATGGCAGAATTTGGTGCATCAGGTACATAACGCGGCTTTGGCGTTTCGACCAAATAGTTCATACGCACACAAATGATACTTTTCGTATTAGGGACTAATAAAGTTGGATCAGCACGTTTTTCTAAATTTTCTTCTAAAAATTTCATATCACCATGATAACCACGTTTTAAATATTCTTTAAATCGTGCTAATTCTGCTTGAGCATCAGGTTTGGCAATGACACAATCAGCAAAGCCAAGTTGCAAAGCTTGTTCCTTGATCCACGTTTTAAGTTGTTGTGGATCAATCTGTTGTAATGCAATAGAAGTTGAAGATAAAGAAGCTGACATAGAAGATATAGGGAAGAATAATGCACGTTCAAGTTTATCACAGCCATGAAATTCAAGCATGGGAAGCGCGTTGGTTTGATCAGCAAAATAGTTCTTTTGGCTTGATGCAGCAAGTCGCATGGTTAATCACACAGCGTTTATTGACTTTATTTTCTCAACAGCTTTCCCAAAATCAGCTTAAAATTCAGAACATAGCCATTTGGTGTGGAGCAGGAAATAATGCTGGAGATGGTTATTGTTTGGCAAAATATTTACAACAATTGGGTTATCAGGTCACCGTTTTTGCTGCACCTTTGGGTCATTCTGAAGACCTAGATCAAGCAATGCAATTGGCAAAAAATAATCAAGTGAATATTCAACAAGGTTTTGAACAGCATCAGCAGTTTGATTGTCATATTGATGCTTTGTTTGGTATTGGTTTAAATCGAGTATTAAATGAAGAGTGGCAAGCCGTTATTGAAAAATTTAATCAGCAAACAGGTTTGAAAATTGCTATAGATGTACCGAGCGGTTTACATGCAAATACAGGACAAAGCTTACCCATTGCAGTAAAAGCGGATTGGACTTATAGCGTGTTGGGGTTAAAAGCAGGATTATTAACAGGACAAGGTCGAGAATATGCAGGAAAAATTGATGTTATTTCTGCGATTCCACCAGATGCCGAGTTGCAAAGTTTAGCACAACTCGCTACAACGAAAATTTGTTTGCCGCCACGTAAAGCATTTGGTCATAAAGGGAGTTATGGGCACGTTTTAGTTGTTGGTGGGCATGCTGAAATGGGTGGAGCAGTGATGATGGCAGCCGAGTCAGCATTTAGTGCGGGTGCAGGTAAAGTCACAGTGGTTTGTCATCAAAAACATCATGCTGCAATTTTGGCACGATCTCCCAATATCATGTTACGTGATATCAATGAATTAAGTGATGAAACCATTCAGAACTTATTAGATCAAGTTGATGCGATCAGCTTAGGAATGGGATTAGGACGTGATGTTTGGGCAGAGCAACAATTTTTGAAATGGTTTTCTAAAATAAATTTAACCACACATTTACATGTTGTTTTAGATGCTGATGCGCTATGGTTTTTAGCCCTTCATCCAATCAAAGTGAATGCGCAGACCTATTTAACCCCTCATTCTGGCGAAGCTGCAAAGTTATTAAATTGTTCAGTATCTGAAATAGAGACCGATCGAATTGCTGCGATTTACCAGTTAAAGGAAAAATATGCAGGGCAATGGGTGTTAAAAGGTTCAGGTAGTTTGACACTTGAACAGCAGCTTTTATGGATTTGTTCAGTAGGAAATGCAGGCATGGGAACAGGTGGAATGGGGGATGTACTTGCAGGAATGATTGCGAGTTTAAAAGCCCAATTTTCAGATCAAATTAGCTTACATGATATTGTGACTTTGCATGCTTTGGCTGGTGATCATTTAGCACAACAAGGTCAACGTGGCTTGCAGGCACATCATATGAGTGAGGCGGTTTATTATGTGGTAAATTATGCGGCATAATGTATTGATAAAATTTTATATTCTTACAATTCATGAAAGCTATAGGCATGATTATTTTAAAAATCAACAGAAATATATTTGAGTGAAATAAAATGGCAGAAAAGTATTTGGTTGTCGCAATAGTTTTTGCGGCATGTATTCTCATGATTATTTATACTCAACGAGATCATTCAAAATCTAAAAAAAAGTTGAGTTTAAAAGAAAAAATTCAGCAGGAGTTTCCGCAATATAAAGTGATTGAACGTAATGAGAATATCGTGATTTGTAAGGAAATTGAAAATAGTCGAGTTGATGAAGAATTAATGTTGATTCGAATAGATCCAAATCAACAAAAAAACTTGAGAACAATCGGTAAAATGTTGATTGCGACTTATAGCAAAGCACCTTCGATTCGAGAAATAAAAAAAGATGGTGCGCCATATTTATAATGTGTAAATTCTGTATCTTATCGTCTACGACTATTGCGACTACGTCCACGTGCCATACCACCTAAAGCATTGAGCACAGCGAGTTTGCTCATGCTACCTGAGGCGTGTGCATGACAGATTGCTGCTGCTAAAGCATCGGCAGCATCAGCTTGTGGATGAATGGAAAGATTTAATAACTTCATGACCATCATTTGAACTTGTTCTTTATCTGCAGCCCCATAACCAACGACAGATTGCTTGATTTGTCGTGCAGTATACTCTGCAACTTGTAAGTCTAGATTAACTAAAGCTGCAATTGCTGCACCACGTGCTTGTCCTAGTTTTAAAGCGGAATCTGGATTTTGTGCCATAAAAACTTGTTCAACAGCAGCTTCTGTAGGACCGTGGAACTTTACAATACGATCAATACCAGCAAAAATTCGCTTTAAACGTTCAGGCATTTCTGTAGTTTCAGTGCGAATTGTACCTGCATCTACAAATTTTAGTTTTTGACCATCTTTTTCAATAATTCCATAACCTGTTAATCGTGAACCTGGATCAATTCCAATAATAAGCGACATATATTTAATATTTAAAAGTGAATTATTGCTGAATTATATGATTTTCTAAGACAAAAATGTATGTATTTTTAATTTATAGTTTTAATAGTATTTATTTAATCTAAAATTAAACCTTGAAAATGATGTAGAGCATTATGATGAATTAAAATATAGACGTAATTTAAAGTCTAGGTCATTGTTACGGTAATAAGAATTTCTCTTGGTGTGGTGTAAATAAATGTAACTAATGTTATTGATAATTATTTTTATTTATATTTTATTTAGAATAGAGTATTTAAGTTATTAATATTTAATGTTTAATATTTTATTTATAAAATGATTGTTTTTAAGGGTAGTTTAAGAAAGAGCTGAATGCTTCATTATATTATTGTATAATTTGTGTGTTCATTTTGTGTTGATTGTTGTTGTTTTTATGAATATTGTGAAATTTTTAGCAAGTTTTAATACTGTAAATACATATTTAGTTTTAGCAACTTTGGGGTTGGCAATATTATGTAGTTATTTTTATTTAAACCCTTAGTCGCTGAAAATAAAATTTAAAACCTATATTTATATAGGTTTTTTTATAGGTATAAAGATTAATTCATTATTTAAAAATGAAGTACGAGCAATAATCATTGTAGTGTGATTTATTTTGATTGATCAATAAGAGATTCTTATATAGAGAAAATCTATCTTTATTTGATAAGAGTATAAGTTTGGCTACCTCGAATATCCTACAGTAAAATTCTCTAATTTTGAGTACACCGCATAAATTATGATGAACAAGTTTTTGCAATAAAGCTCTGGAGAGTTAAGTAGTCTATGAAATGGTAATGTTATTGATTTTTTATATAGATAGACTTTGTTGACATAGTGCTTACATAGATTTAGATATTAAAAAACCACTTAGGATTAATGCACCTAAGTGGTTGTTTTATTTGGTGGGCCCGCCCAGACTTGAACTGGGGACCAACGGATTATGAGCGGAGACAAGTTTTAATTATTTTAATATATAAAACAATGTCTTGTATTTATCTAGGATGGTCGTAACGAATAAAATCAAGGAGACCGCGAATAAATTTGGAAGTGTAAGAAATTTAAGGTTTTTGGCTTTTCTAAGGTGGAGATGAGTCAAATATGAGTTTCGCTAGGTATAAGAATAATAAGCTATTTTTTGTGAGAAAAACTCGCGAAAACCGCAAAAAGACCGCGGTCTACTACGGGGCAGCAAAGATAGACCCCAGAAATGCAAAGAGTTTTTATAGACCGCAAAGACCATGCTTGCTTTGTAGACAAAGCTTTGGACCGCAAGCCCTTGTTTCGATAGCCAAAAATCGTCAATTATATGCTATATATCTATATATGAGTAACCACATCAAATACTTGTTATCACAGATCAGATCACACAAGAATTTTCTCAAAAATAACAAAACTCCCCCCTACAATGCTGCTACATGGTGCAGAATCCCGATATTTTCGGTTCGAGCCTCACCTGAAACGCGAGAGCGGAAAATATCGGGATTGTGGCCATTGTAAGTCTAAATTAATACAACTAAGCTAGCTGATTATCTGGATGTAAAGGGTCATTAGAAATTGTTACATCAATGCTTTCCAACAATGCTTCATATTGTCTGATGTCATCTTGGACTTTGATGATAATTGCTTTTGCCGCTCGCTGCATTTCAGCTTCATCCATAAGAGACATCCCTCTTTCAAATACACCCGAACAATGTGATAGTTCGTTATTTATCCTACCAATATAAAGTCGATGAAGATTATTATCATTCCAAAATAATTTTAATCTATCATCATCTTTCATGTGACTAGGAAATTTATAAAATGAGTAAATTTCAATAAATTTCCTTGCATTATTTCCAAAATTATAAAAACAGGAATAATTCTGATCATTAATTAAGTCAGCTGTTGCACATGTATGTATTTGTTGGAATAAGTAGTTAAACTCTGTAGCATATTCACTCATATAAATGGGCATTACTTTAATATAAGAGTGGTTTTCTTGTCTTTGAATTAAATATTTTTGAATTTTTAGATTAGGGGTAGTGCCGTTGTTATTAAAGCTTGTATCTAATCTTTTGAGATATTTTAAAAACTCTAAACTGTGTGTTGATATAAACAATTGTAAGAATTTTTTATCTCCACAAATTCTATCATTTATTAGAGAGTAAATAAAAAACACATGATTGCTATCTAAACTGCTAATAGGGTCATCAATCCAAATAATAGGCTTTTTATCCTGATCGAGATCATCTTGTATTTTTGCTAAAAAATAACAAAAAGAAATAAGGCTACATTCTCCTTCACTTAAATTATGTGCTTTAGCCCTATTCCGTTGTATCTCAAATTTAATAATTTTACCTGAGTGTGCATTGATTTCAATTGGTTCTAGACGCAGTGATTGGTGTCCAAAATCATGTTGTAATATGTTATTGATACGACTACAAGCCTCACCTTCAGAACTTAACTGATCCTCTTTACTTTCTATAGCTTTAATAATTTCATCTTTTCTTTTTAAAAGCACATCCAGTTCATTTTGAGGGGAAATTGTTGCTTGCTTTAAGATATTGATTTCGCTGGTCAAATTATCATAATCAATATCTTGTAAGAATTGATAAATATGACTTAGTCTTAATGCATTTTTAGCATTGTTTTGATCTTGTTCCAGTCTATCAGTCAACACGATATGTTTATCTCGAATAGTGTTGATATCATCAAAATATTTCTGTATCTCTGCAGAATAATCAATTGGCGATATAAAATTTACAATACTGAATAATTTATCTTGTTTATCTTTAAGATATGAAATTAATAGATCAAATGACTCATTTTGTTTGAATATTAAAGAGTTAATATTCATATTAATATGGTTTAATTCTGGATGGAAACTATCATAAAAAAGGTTTATGTCAAAATTGATATTGCTTATTTTTTGTTTTTCTTGGTTTATCTGAGTGATGCCACTTTGAATTCGATCTTTTAACTTTTGTGATTCTTCATCAAAATGTTGGCGTAAGGATTCTAGTCGTTCTGTGCTAATAGTATTGGCACAAAAGGCACAGGTTGCTCGGCTTTCATGATATTCCAAGCCAACCTCAACCCACTTATTTAAGGTCCCATTTTGTACTAACTCTTTAATTTTATTAGACTGACCGACTTGAGATTTTAGAATGCTTTCAACAGCTTTCACAATATTGGAAAAATTGGTACTAAATGTTAATAGGGCTGTAGGTCTATCTTTTTTAATTTGCAATATTAATTTTTCATAATCAGTTTTAATATCATCTGTCAGTGGAAGATAGTCTGTTTTAAGAACACATGGTATATCTATGCTTTTTAACTTTCTAATATCATAATTTTGATCACCATATTTTATAGATTGATACTTAATTGAATCCTGACCTTTAGTAGTTTTATCAGAAAGTATTTTTTCAAAAGCTTTATTTTTCGTATTGTAATTTAAGATAGCTTGATTGAGATATTCCTTCTTCTTTTTTATATCAAGAAAAATGCCTGATTCCCTGTTTTCCTCATTAGAACCTAATTCATCTTTTAATTCTTGAATACGGTCTAAAATTAGTTGGTTGCCCCCCCCAAGCGTTACAGAAAAAGATTCAATATCCTGAGTATCATCATGAATAAATTTTAAATTTTCCTTAACAAAGTCAGAGTTGTAAACATGGATTGGATGAGTATAACTACTCAATGAATTTTGTGTAATAACGGTATTTTCATTATCAGCCAAAGTAATCTGAAAGTCGGGCTGTTGATACTTAGATGAAATAACTTTTGTTTCTAATGCTCGTATAATTTTAGAAAGACTAGTTTTTCCTGAATAGTTTCGACCATAAAAAATATTTATATCTTTAAAATCATACAGTTGATTTCGATTGGTTGGATTAGCTAAGTTTGAACTCCAATCAAAATTTTTAAAGATACCAAAATTATCAATTTTATTAATCTTTAAAATTTTCACTTAATTCTCCTTACATTAATAGTTGCTAATAGAATAAAATTTGGCATCTTATGGTTTATTTTAACTAATTGAAAATATTACTAAAAATTATAAAATTTGACAATGCAATTAACTTGATAATAATATTTCATACATATAATTGTTGTAACAGAATGATTTCTCAAAAATAACAAAACTCCCCCTACAGTTTCCTCACAAGCCGATGCTACCGAATACAAGTACAGCTTTTGTCATTCAAAAAAAAAATCCCCCACTGTAATGCTGCAACATTGTGCAGAATCCCGATATCTTTGGTTCGAGCCTCACCTAAAACGCGAGAGCGGAAAATATCGGGATTGTGGACATTTGCTGGGACATAAAGATAACTTGGTTAGAGTTACAAGGCTTTTGATCCACGCATAATGTGATTACTTGCCTTTGATGACCTGACCACTATAGGGTGCGTATCGTTTACCATTCAGCTCAAAATCTACTTTTGTTGCTATAAAGGCATTTTGTAGATTGTGTATATGTAAATACTCAAAACCACCTACAGCAATACCATGAAATTCGAGATAACGTTTTTCAGGTTTGTTCTTATTACGATCTTTGACCTCAAAATAAGTCGCAATAAAGTTCAACGCTTTTCCTGTTGCTACCTCGATTTCATCTGTTTTGTAATCATAATGCATCCCTTTAATCAGTCGTTCTTTGATGATCGTATGCATTGGGAGATAGGTGTGTTTCTGCACAGCTTTAATGGTATTGGCAAGTAATGTACTTGCCTGTGTACCAGTAATTTTATGCCCATTGAATAAATACTTCTCAGGGGTTCGGCCATAGAATTTTCGTAACATATGCCTTACGAATTCATTTTTTGCATATGCTTCAGCTACCTTGGAAATCTCACTAAATCTTTTCTGAATCAAAATCTCTTTGATGTCATGCAGGTTAGAGATATGTTGTGCCAAATAGATCGTTTCATTTAATACCCTAGCAGTTTGCTCATGGTGCGGAATGTCATCACCAGCGAATAACACCAGATCATCTATGTAGTCTTCGTTTTTTTGTTTGGTTTGAATGAACTTATCTGAAATTTCCTTTAAGGTCTTAGGCATAAAGGTAGAAGACTGAAACTCATCAAGAAACATGCTGATTCCCAAATCTATGCTATTTGTGTAGGCTTGATCAGACAGGCTTTTTTGCTCATCAAAGAAGTCTTTGACATGTTGAGGTGTTTCAAGCTCATTATTTTCGATGAAAGTAATTTCACTATTAGGTAGGAATTTCTTGATGCGCCATGCAAGATATTCAAAGCTACTGTAAATATGTCCTGTATCCATTTGGTAGAGTGTAGATACTAAACTGGCGATATTTTGAATTGACTTACCGTTATAGACTGTAAATAGTTTGCAATCAAACCAATCTTTGAAACTCTCGTTCATATGATTGATTTTGTCATAGATGTTTTGAATCTTTTCTTTATTTTGATAGAATTTATAGTCATGAACCAAACTAGAAAGTCCCTCACCAATTTTGTATACCCTAGTGATAAATTCATCCATCATTTTTAGGTGTTTTTGGTGAACTGTTTCAATATTTTGGTTTGTCTGTAAAATCTCAGTATGCAATAAAATACAGCATGGGACATTTGCTAAACGAAGTCTTCCAATGAATTGGACTAATTCTTCTACATGCGCCTGTTTACCGATGACAAATACTGAATCTATTTCAACTTGCTCATTATTCAGATTGACCGCCTCATCCATAATAGAAGTGGTAAAGACGATATCAATACCTTGAGGAATTTTTTGTGACTCAAAGATTTCTCGAACTTCAGAGTCGTTTTTAGACTTACTATGTACCACTAAGCATTTAAGCTTATATTTTTTTTCAAAATAGCATCTAAAATTATGGCATTTCTCTCGTGAGTTGACACGTACAAGCATAGTCTTACGAGGGTGATTTTTAGGCAGTTTTTCATACTCTTTCTTAAGCTGCTTAATCCTTTTTTCAATGACAGCAATACTGGTATATTGGTCACCTTTGAGTAAAGAAATGACTTCAATATTTCGTACTATGGGGTCACTATGTTCAACAACATATTCATGATCAACTTTAATCTTTAATTGATTAAAGAGTTCATCAGTTTTAGTTGCAGTGAGACATAGTGCTGAGGGTATAGTTCTATTTTGTAAATGCCAAAGCACAGGTGTAAGTGCATCATCTCGAAATGACCCTGCTGAATAAAGTTTATGTGCTTCATCAACGACTAACAACGCCTTGGATTTTTGTGATGGCGTCATAAGCCCCATAATTTTGTCAAACTTATCATAAGTCGCAACAATGACACCTTTGAAGCTACGAACACTTTCATCGGGGCTATGGTTACCATAAAAAAATAAATATTTTGAAGTGACAGTATCATAATGGTTTTTCAGCTCAGAGACTTTGTTCTGAGTAGGAACTAAAATGACTACCAATTCAAATTGATGTTTGAGTTCTTCCATTGTAAAAGTTGTCTTACCAATTCCAGTCGGCGCGACTAAGAACGTAAATTGAGAAGCTGGAGTTTTTAAGTTCAAATCAGCCAAATATTGATTTTTTTCCAATACATATGATTTTTTAAGCATGACGAGTCCTTAGAGCATATCGCTTTACGCCATATGCTCTGTAAAATGTGAGTTAAAGTTTAGGTATTAGGGCGAGCTTCGTTGATACGTTCAGCTAACATCTCTGAAGCATTACGTAGAGTGTCCTGACGTAGGTGGGCGTAACGTTGTGTGGTTGTCGGTGAAGCATGTCCTAGCAAATGCTGAACAACATAAATATCGCAACCATTGTTAACAGCCATGCTGGCAAAGTTATGTCTAAGGTCATGGATACGAAAATTTTCAATTTGTGCTGCTTGCAGAATATTTTGAAAAGTTTTACGTATATCGTTATATGGCAAAGCGGTTGCTGGATTTGCAAAGACATACGGATATTTGCGTGACATCTTTCGTATGGTTTGCTGTGCTTGGCTATTCAACTGAATAATGCGTGGTTTACCAGACTTATTCTCATTAAGTTTCCAAAGGTGATTAACCTCATCAAGATCACTCCATTTTAAGTTAAGCACTTCACCTTTACGTGCTCCTGTTAGCAGTAGCACTTCTACAATGCCGACAATGATTTGATTATCAATTCCATAATAGGCATGGTTTGCAAGAACCCTCATTAAGCGCTTGAGTTCATCTTCAGATAAATAGCGCTCAATATGATTTTGCTCTACGAATTTTTTTACTCGACTCATTGGACTAATATCAATCAGTTCACGCTCAAAGGCGAGATTGAACATGCTACTGAGTAGAGCTCTAGAACGGTTCACTGTGGCATTAGATCGATTTTCTCCTTTTACTGTCAACATTAAGTCACTTAACATTGCAGCGGTGATTTTATTCAGCTGAATAGCACCTAAGATGGGCTCAATATGATTTTTGAATCTTGAGATATCATCTTTCCAAGACTTTTTGTTGAGCTTGGCAAGAGGTAAGTAAGTTTTGTAAAAGAAATCACTTAATATCGCTACATTTTCAAAATGCTCCAATTCTGTAATTGGATTAATACCTTGCTTCATTTTCACGAGAAATGTTAGAACAATATTAATCGCCTGATCTAACGTGAGATCAGGATATTTGCCAAGGACCTTGCTGATTTTCTTTCCTTCATAAACACCTCTGAACATAAATGTTTTACTGGCTTTAGAGACAACCACTTTTAAGGATTGTTGATAAGGAACTGAGTATTCGACTTTAGATTTTCCCTCAGGTACGCATAGTTGTTCAATTTCAAATGTTGGCTGTGTGGGGGATTGGGAAAAACTAAGTTTTGAATGCGAAAGATGTGTGAGTTTTGAGTTCATATATATACACCATACGAAAAATAAGCACACCTTACCCTAATCGTGAGATCATAAAATAATTGAGTAAGGAATGCTGTGTTAGAGTCTAGATAAACTAGAGCGAGAATTATTTAGTAAGTGATAGTAATAACCTATTGAAAGGAATTGCATATTTATGTGGGTTTGTTTGTAGGGCCCATGATAGAATTAGAGAGGTGGTCCCACTTGTTTGAACAACTAAAAGCGTATTTATAAGTGATATTCCGCTCTAGTTAAGCCACCTTGTTT